>NZ_JZWY01000922.1:0-789 GCF_000966955.1 Streptomyces sp. NRRL S-495 | reverse complement strand
CCTCGGCCCACTGCCCCCAGGCCAGGGACTGCGCGGGCAGACCGATGCTGCGCCGGTGGGCGGCGAGGGCGTCCAGGTAGCTGTTCGCGGCCGCGTAGCTCCCCTGCCCCGGGCCGCCGAGCACGGCGGCGACGGAGGAGTAGAGGACGAACGCCGCCAGGTCGTGGGACCGGGTCAGCTCGTGCAGGTGGCGGGCGCCGTCGGCCTTGGGGGCCCAGACGGCGGCCAGGCGCTCGGGGGTGAGCGCGCTCAGCACACCGTCGTCGACCACACCGGCCGTGTGGACCACGGCGGTCAGTGGGTGCGCGGACGGGACGGACGCGATCGCGGCGGCGAGGGACTCGCGGTCGGCGGTGTCGGCGGCCGCGATCGTCACGCTCGCGCCCAGGGCGGTGAGTTCGTCGCGCAGTTCGGCGGCGCCGGGCGCGTCGGCGCCACGGCGGGACAGCAGCAGCAGGTGACGCACACCGCGCTCGGTGACCAGGTGCCGGGCGAGCAGGGCGCCCAGGGTCCCGGTGCCACCGGTGATCAGCACCGTGCCCTCCGGGTCCCAGGGCCGCGCCTCGACGTCGGGGACAGCCACCCGGACCAGGCGCGGCACCCGCACCCGGCCCTCGCGCAGCGCCAGCTGCGGCTCACCGCCGGCCACCGCCGCCGCCAGCACGGCCTCGGACGCCTCGGTGCCGTCGGTGTCGACCAGCACGATCCGGCCCGGGTTCTCCGACTGCGCAGAACGCACCAGGCCCCACACCGGGGCGGCGGTCAGGTCCGGCGCCTCCGACTCGTCGA
>NZ_JZWY01000921.1:0-1275 GCF_000966955.1 Streptomyces sp. NRRL S-495 | reverse complement strand
CGGCCACAGCCTGCCGCGTCAGCACCACCAGCGGCGCACCGGCGCCCTCGTCCTGGGCCAGCCAGGACTGGAGCGCGGCCAGCGTCGCCACCACGTCCCCGTCCACCCGCAGCACCTCGTCCGATGCCCCGTCGAACGCCTCGACCGCCACCTCCGGCCAGTCGACGGCGAACAGGGTGTCCCGTCCGACGGCGGGCTCGGCGCCCAGCCGGTCGGTGACGACAGGACGGGTGACCAGCGACTCGACGGTGATCACCGGCCGGCCGGCCGGGTCGGTGGCCTCCAGGCGGTAGGAGTCGGACCCGGTCGCGGTGACCAGCACCCGCAGCTCGGTCGCGGCGGCGGCGTGCAGGGTGACGCCCCGGTAGGCGAACGGGAGCCGACGGGTGCGGGCGGCAGCCGGGTCGCCGTCGGCGGGGTCGCGGTCCGCCCCGTCGAGGGCGGGCAGCTGGGCGGCGGCGTCCAGCAGCGCGGGGTGCAGGCCGAACCGGGCGGCGTCCCCGGTCAGCGGCTCCGGCAGGACGGCGTGCGCGTGGAGCGTCGCACCGTCCCGCCAGACCTCGCGCAGCCCGCGGAAGGCCGGACCGTAGTCCAGTCCGACGGCGGACAGCAGCTCGTACGCCTCCTCGGGGGCGAGGTGCTCGGCGCCCTCGGCGGGCGCCCAGGCGGTGGGCGCGGCCGTGCCGGGCCGGTCGGCGGACAGCAGACCGCTCGCGTGCCGGGTCCAGGCGCCGTCCACGGCGGCCGGGGCCGCCTGGGAGGCCGGGCCGGGCGCGGGCCGGGAGTGGATCGTGACCGGACGCGCGCCGGTCCCGTCCGGTGCGCCGACCGCCACGTGCAGGTGCAGGGTGTCGCGCTCGGGCAGCACGAGCGGGGACTCGATCACCAGCTCGTCCAGGGTGCTCGCGCCCACCTCGTCGCCCGCCCGGATCGCCAGCTCGACCAGGGCCGCGCCGGGCGCCAGGACGGTGCCGAGCGCCACATGGTCGGCGAGCCAGGGATGGGTGGCGAGGGAGAGGCTGCCGGTGAGCAGCACACCCTCCGAGTCGGCCTGGGCGACGGCCGCGCCGAGCACGGCGTGGTCGACGGCCGCCAGACCGAGTCCGCGCGCGTCGGCGGCGGTCCGGGCGGCGGGCTCCAGCCAGTAGCGGCGGCGCTGGAACGGGTAGGTGGGCAGGGCGAGCCTCGGGCGGTGCCCGCCGCCGAACAGGGCGGTCCAGTCGACCTGGTGGCCCTGGACGTGGATCCGGGCGAGCGCCGTCAGCGCCGTCCGCT
>NZ_JZWY01000920.1:0-328 GCF_000966955.1 Streptomyces sp. NRRL S-495 | reverse complement strand
CGTCAGCGCCGTCCGCTGCTCGGGCCGCTCCCGGCGCAGGACCGGGACGGCGGTGACGGCCTCGTCCAGGGTGGCGCCGACGAGGCCCGTGAGGGTGCCGTCGGGGCCGAGTTCGACGAAGGTCGTCGCGCCCTCGGCGGCCAGGGTGGTGACCACGTCCGCGAAGCGCACGGCCCCGCGGACCTGCCGCACCCAGTACGCCGGGTCGGTGATCTCCTCCGAACTCGCCACTCGGCCGGTGACGTTGGAGACCACCGGGATCTCGGGGCGCCGGAAGGTCAGGGTCTGCGCGACGGCCAGGAACTCGTCCAGCATGCCGTCCATGTGC
>NZ_JZWY01000919.1:0-9340 GCF_000966955.1 Streptomyces sp. NRRL S-495 | reverse complement strand
GGGTCGGCGGAGATGCGGGGTTCGGGGAGGGTGGGGCTGTCGTCGGCGACGGAGACACGGAGGGTGCGGGTGGGCAGGAGGACGACCACGACGGTCGGCGCCTGGCAGCCGGCGTGGCGCCAGGCGTTGACGTACAGCTCGTGGAGGGCGAGTTCGGCGTCCGCGACGAGGTCGTCCGGCCAGGAGGAGAGGGTGAGCGCGGTGCGCAGCTCCTCACGGGCGGCGGACCAGTCGGGCGGGCTGAAGGCACGCATGAGAAACCTCCGAGGGAGAGGCAGGGGTGGGGAGGGGAGTGTCGGTGGAACGTCACCGTGAGCCAGGCCGGGCCGAAGCCGGTTGCTCTGCGGCGCAAGAGGGCAGCAGGCGCCTACTGCCCTGTGAACAGGCATTACTGACGATCCATCGGATCGCATCGGAGGCCGACGCTACAGCAAGAGTTCCCCATGAGATACCGACTAGCTCAAACATCACCCTCAAGCGGGAAGCCGGGAAGGGAGTGGTGGACCGATCCGACTGCCGGGCGGCAGACTTGGCGCCATTCACGTAAGGAACGAACGCATGCCGCCACGCCGCCACCCATCCTTCAGGCAACGCAGGCTCGGTGCCGAGCTGCGAAAGATTCGCGAGGCCACGACACTCAGCGGTCCGCAGCTTGCCCGGATCCTCGACATCGACGTGAGTCAGATCAGCCAGATGGAGTCCGGCAGGATCGGCGTCAGCCGCCAGCGCCTGCGCGCCATCACCAACGCCTGCAAGTGCCTCAACGAACCTCTGATCGACGCACTGGGCAACATGACGCAGGATCGGACGAAGGGATGGTGGGAGGAGTATCGCGGCCTGATCCCCAGCACCTTCCTCGAATCTGCGGAGCATGAGGATTTCGCCGCAGGAACGATCAAGATTTGGACGTCCGCATTCCTTCCGGGGCTCCTGCAAACCGGAGACTATTCGAAGGGGATGTTCAGTCGGGTCATTCCCCAGCTCACCGTTCATGAGACTGATCTGCGGATCGCCTTCCGAACGCAGCGCAGAAACCTCTTCCTCCGAGACCCTCGGAAGAAGCTGGAGATCTACCTTCACGAATCATGCCTGATCACACGCTATGGCGGCACCGATGTACTGCGGCAGCAGCTTGACTGTCTGGTCGATGACTCACACAGGGAGACCATAAGCATCCGCGTGATCCCCTTCAGTGTGGATACCCAGCCAGGCCCGATCGAGAGCATCATCTACAGCTTCGGCGAGGTGCCGGAGCTGGATACCACTGAGATGGAGTCCTCACGGGGACCCTTCTTCTTCGACGCCCCGGGTGAACTCGCGGCCTACCGTGCAACGTTCGGGCGCATCGAGAAGCAGGCGCTCACAGAGGACGAATCGCGCGACCTGATCAGCCGTACAGCCCGAACTTTGTAGGGATCGAGATGCATCAGAGCAACTGGCAGAAGTCTTCCTTCAGCAGCTCAAGTGAAAACTGTGTGGAGGTCCGAACCGTGGGCGGGCTGGTCGAACTCCGGGAGTCCGATGACGGCGAACTCATACTCCACACCACCGGCGCCACCTTCGCCGAACTCCTCCACGCCATCAAAGCCGGCGAACTCGACCACCACTCCTAACCACCAGCGGCCCTCGCTCGTTTCGAGCGAGGGCCGCTGACAGTCATCCGCAAGGTTCGAGCCCGCCGTCAGTCCCCGGTGGGGCCGAGTACGCGCTCAAGAAACTCCGGCACGGCGCGCTTCACTCCCCCGAACGCCTCATGACCGGCCCGATACCGCTGCCAGCCCACCGGGTGTCCCCACTCAGCCAGCACATCCCTTACCTTCGCCCCGCTCTTCTCCGGGATGATCCAGTCGAACGCACCATGACCGACCCAGACCGGCAGGTCCACCGAAACGGCCGACCGGCGCGACGCCAGCAGCGGCACCGCCTCGTCCGGGAGGAACGGCGCGTACAGCGCCAGCCCCGCCAGCCGTTGCGGATACCGCAGCGCCAGCACCAGCGCCATCAGCGCCCCCTGTGAGAACCCCGCGACGACCACCCGCCCGGCCCCCACCCTCGCGGTCTCCTCGTCGAGCACGGCCCGCAGCCGCCGTTCGATGGCGAGCACGCCCGGCAGCGACGCCGGGCCGGGGTTCTCCAGGGCGAACACATCCTGTTCGAACCAGGCCCGCACCGGGTCGCCGGACACCCGGCCGATCGGCCGCAGCGGCGCCTGCGGGAACACCCCGCGGATGCCCGCCCGGGCCAGGTCCAACCGCTCGGCCACCTCCACCAGGCTCTCCGGGCCCTGGCCGAGGCCTGTCTCTGATACACAGCAGCCGCGCGGCACCCACCGCGTTCCCGCCGCTCACCGGACCGGGGCCCGACGGGGCTGCGCCGCGCGCTTGAACACCATGGACGCGTACTGCCCGCCGAAGCCGAAGGAGTTCTTCAGCACCGTGGCCACCGGCCGCTCCACCGGCGTCAGCGAGGTCTTCACCGCGCAGGCCGGGTCCGGTTCGGTGCAGGTCACCACCGGCGGAACGACGCCCCGCCCGAGGGTGAGCGCCGCCGCCACCGTCTCCACCACCCCGGACGCCGCCGAACCGTGCCCGGTGAGTGACTTCACCGCGCAGACGTCGAGCTCCGCCGTGCGCTCGCCGAACACCCGGTGCAGCGCCCGGGCCTCGGTGATGTCGTTGAGCTTGGTGGAGGTGCCGTGCGCGTTGACGGTGTCGATGTCGTCCGGCGTCAGCCCGGAGCCGGCGATCGCGGTGCGCATCACCCGCTCGACCATGCCGACCTGCGGCGCGGTGATGTGGGTGGTGTCCACCGCCAGACCCCAGCCGCCGACCACGGCGTGCGCCCCGGCCAGGCCGCGCCGGGCGGCGTGGCCCGCGGTCTCCAGGACCAGCGCCCCGGCCGATTCGTTGATCACCATGCCGGAGCGGCGCTTGTCGAACGGCATCGACGAGAGGGCCGGATCGCCCTTCCAGCGGGACAGCGCCATCAGCTGCCCGTACTGGGAGAGCACGTACTGGGTGTTGCGGGAGACCGAGACCGCGACCACGGCGACCTCCACCCGGCCGAGCCGCAGCAGCCGGACCGCCTCGGCGATCGAGCGCAGGCCGCCGGAGCAGGTGGCCTCCACCCGGGAGGCGATCAGCGGCACGCCCAGCCGTCCGGCGAGTTCGACCGGGAAGGCCGAGTGGTCCGAGGCCTCCGCCGACAGCCGGCGGCCGCGCAGGTTCTCCAGCACCTCCGCCGGACCGTTGCCGATCCGCCGGTACCGCCGCCCGAGCTCCTGGAAGTGGACCGCGTAGTCCTGCGGGAAGGAGCCGCTCGGCCCCGGCCAGACCCGGGACCAGACCAGTCCGGCGGCCTCGCCGCCGAGCGGGCCGGTGATGCCCGCATCGGTGAGCGCCTGGTCCACGACGCTGTGCAGCAGGGTGTCGCCCCAGGTGCGGTCCGGGGCGCCCCAGCGTTCGGCCACCTCCTTCTTGATGTCCTCCGGGATCAGGCCGGCCGCCCAGCCGCAGGGCAGTCCGCCGAGGTCCATCCGCTCCTCGGCGACCACGCCCGACCGGCCGGCCAGGTTGGCCTCCCAGAAGTCCTCCACGGTCGCGCCGATCGGGGTGACCACACCCATCCCGGTGATCACGATGTCCTCGTCCGTCACAGCTCCTCCTCCCGCCGTGCCTGGTGGTCGCCCTGGCCCCCGGTGACGCCGCCGAGCACCAGGGCCCCGGCCGAGGCGCTGCTCCGGCCGTGGTCGATCCCGGTGATCAGGGCGGTACCCGGGCCCGGCACCGGACGGGCCTCCCCGGTCACGGTGTCCGGGCCGCCCAGCCGCGGGTCGGGACGGCGCAGCAGACCGACCGGCGGCAGCTGGCCGCGCCGCAGTGACTCGACCGCGAGGGCGGTGTCGATCAGTGCCGAGCACTCCAGGGCGAGGCCCAGGGTGCCCTTGCTGCTGGTCACCGGCACGGCGCCGACCTGGGGCAGGACGGCCGAGCACTCCTCCCGGTCGGCGGCCGGCGAGCCCGAGCCGTGCGCCCACCAGTGGTCCGGCCGCTCGCCGGCCCGGCGGAGCGCCGCCCGCACCGCCAGGCCGGTCGCGCTCGCCCGGTCGGCGGCGACCACCGTCTCGCAGGCGAGCAGCCGGGCCAGCGCCCGGGGCGCCGGGGCGTCCGCCGGGGCGGCCCGCTCCAGCAGGACGGCGGCGGCGCCCTGGCCGAGCAGCGGTCCGGCCCGTCCCTCGTCGAACGGGCCGCGCCCGGGGGCGGCCTCGGTGCCGATCGGCTCGTCCCGGTCGAAGGAGTGCAGCGCGGTGACCGAGGACGGCGGGGCGACCCCGACCACCAGCACCCGGTCGAGTTCGCCGCTCTCCAGCAGCCGCAGCGCGAGCGCCAGCGCGCCCAGGCCGCCGGCCGCCACCTCGCCGTAGGCGGCGACGTTGGAGCCCCGGAAGCCCGTCGCCATGCAGACGAACTGGCCGAGCTGGGAGGGGATGCCGCGGATGTAGGAGTAGTCCGGCACCTCCTCGTACAGCAGGGTGGCGAGCGGGCGCGGGTCGTCCAGGGCCATCCCGGCGAGCCTGGGCATCACGTCGCCCAGTTCGTCGCCGGTGCTGCCGACGGCCATCACGGTGCCGCCGCGCTCCGGGTCCCCCCAGCCGGGGCTGTCGGGGGCGTCCGGGTCGCGGCCGGCCTGCCGCAGTGCGAGCCGGGCCGCCCCGACCGCCCAGTGGGCGGCCAGGTTGGCGTACTTGCGGTTGTCCACCCAGGGCTTTCCGGACGGCCACTCCACGGCGCCGCGGTCGACCGCGGCCACCGGCCAGGGCAGCGGTCCGGCCGGGCCGAAGAGCGAACGGCCGGCGGCCATCGCGGACCAGAGCTGCTCGGTGCCCAGGCCGGCCGGGGAGATCACCCCGGTGCCGGTCACGATCACGTCGGACATGGCGCGGTCCCCCTTCCCCGCGTCACTCGCCGACCCGGAGCGGGCTGTTCAGGTTGCCCCAGAGCGCGTAGCCGCCGTCCACCGTGATGGTCTGCCCGACGATCCAGGCGGCCTCGTCCAGGCAGAGCATGGCGACCACGTCGGCGCTGTTCTCGGGGGTGGTCATGTGTCCGTCCGGCCACGGGGAGACCGCCTGCTCGTGCCGCACCCCGTGGTTGAAGTCGGGCCGGACGCTGAAGACGCCGGTCTGCACCAGACCGGGGCGGACGCAGTTGGCGACGATGCCGTGCGGGGCCAGCTCGTAGGAGAGGAAGCGGGTGAGGTTCTCCAGCGCGGCCTTGGCGGCGCCGAGCAGGCCGGCGCGCGGCACGATCCGGGAGGTGGTCGAGTTGGTGATGGTGATGAACCGGGCGCCGGGGCGGCCCTTCATCAGCGGCACCCCGTGCTTGGCCAGCAGCCAGGTGGCCCGGGCGTTGGTGTCCTGGACGAACTGCCACTGGCTGAGGGTGGCGTTCTCCAGCAGGGAGAACTTGGTGGCCGCCGCGTTCTGGACCAGGATGTGCAGGTCCCCGTGGGCCTCGCCGACCTCGGCCAGCAGCTCCTCGGCGGCCGTCGGCTCGGACAGGTCGGCCCGGTGCAGGGTCACCTTGGCCCCGGACTCGGTGAGTTCGGCCGCGAGCTCCTTGGCGGGGCCCTCCCGGTCGACGTAGTTGATCGCCACGGTGGCGCCCCAGGCGGCGAGCTTGCGGCTGATGCCGGCGCCGATGCCGCGCGAGCCGCCGGTGACCAGGGCCACCCGGCCCTCCAGCGGGCGGGGTACCAGCGGACCGGGCCTCGGGGCCGGCGGGGTGTGCGCGGTGTCGTCGGTCATCGTTCTGTCCTCTCGCTGGTCCGGGCGGGGGCGGTGACCGCCCGCGCCGGGTCGGTGTCGGGTCCCGGGGCGGCCGGGTCCGGGGCGGGCTCGAGCGCGACGGCCGCGGCGCGGCGCAGCACCACCACGCTCATCCGACCGATCGCGTAGGTGCGGTCGTTGTCGTCGTGCACCCGCCGGGTGGACTCGACCAGCCCGAGCCGGTCGTCGATCTCGACGGACCGGCCGGTGCGGGTGGTGAACCAGAACGGGGTGTCGGGGTAGAGCGGGCGGACGAAGTCCCAGGCCAGGGTCCGCAGGCCGACGACGGCGGCCGGCGAGCCGTGCTGGACCACCCAGCCGGAGGTGATCGAGTGGATGAAGCCGCCGGGCACGATCCGCCGGGTGCGGTCCAGGGCCCGGGCGAAGGCGTCGTCGTCGTGGACGGGGTGCTTCTCGCCCATCAGGTCGAGCAACCGGTCGAGCAGGTCGCCGCCGAAGACCAGCGGACCGAACCGGTGGTCGGGCGCGCCCACCAGGTCCTCCCAGTACTTCACGCCGGCACCCCCGCCCGGCGCGGCCGGGCCCCGGCGGCGGCCCGCATCACCAGCCGGCCGCCGTCCACCGTGAAGGTCTGGCCCTGGATGTAGTCGGCCTCCTCGCCGGCCAGGAAGGCGACCAGGCCGGAGATGTCCTCGGGCAGGCCCCAGCGGGTGCCGGCGCCGTCCGAGCCGAGCCGCTCGGCGACGGCGTCGGTCATCTCGGTGCGCACCTTGCCGGGGGCCACCGTGTTGATCCGGATGCCCTTGCGGCCGACCTCGACGGCCAGCGTCCGGGTGAGCGCCTCCAGCCCGCCCTTGGCGGCGGCGTAGGCGCTCTGGCCGGGGCCGGGGATCCGCACGGAGTTGGACGAGATGTTGACGATCCGGCCCCAGCCCTGGTCGAGCATCAGCGGGAGGACCTCGCGGCAGGCCAGGAAGGGGCCGGTGAGGTTGATCCGGAGCACCCGTTCCCAGTGCGCGGTCGGGGTGGCGGCGACCAGCCGGTCGTCGATCACGGCCGCGTTGTTGACCAGGACGTGCAGCGCGCCCTCCCGCTCGGCGATCCGCTCGACCAGGTCGACGATCTGCTTCTCGTCCGCGACGTCGGCGCGGTGGGCGACCGCCCGGCCGCCGGCCGCCGTGACGGCGGCGACGACGTTCCGGGCGGCCTCCTCGGCCTCGCGGTAGACCAGGTGCACGGTCAGCCCGTCGGCCGCCAGGCGGTGCACGACGGCCGCGCCGATCCCGCGCGAGCCGCCGGTCACCAGGGCGACCCGGCCGGTGCCGGGCGTGGCCCCGGCCCGGTCGGACACGCCGGCCCGCTCAGACACGCTGGGCCGCCGCGACCACGGCCAGGATCGAGCCGACCGTGCGGCGGTGCTCGGCCGCGGTCTCGTTCCAGTTGTCCAGGTCGAAGTCGACGCCGAGCCGGCGGTTGATTTTCCGGGCCAGCTGGAGAAGGTCCAGGGAATCCAGCCCGAGGTCCTCGACCACCGAGTCGGCCGGGGTGATCGACTGTCCTTCCAGTCCGGATTTGACGTCCTTGAGCAGCTCGACCAGGACGTTGAAATCGGCGTTTTCCGTGGGCGACATAATGTCTCCTTCGAGAGTTCCGAAATACCGCTGCGGACGCTGCCAATGCCAACAGACCGGTAAAGCCCACCGCAAGGGCCACTCATCCCGCCGGCGCCGGACAACCGCCTCGGAGGAACGCCGTCCGGACCTCCCTTCGTCCAGGCCAGGGCGGCGGAATCCGTCCCACCGCATTCCGGACGAATTGAATCAACCGCTCCTGACAAGCCCCCGCGGTGGCAACTTCTACAACACCGGGCGATGCAAAGAAGAAGCAAAGGGGATTGACCTTGGGAGAACTCGATGACTACCGTGGTCGCACCCTTACGTGTACCACCCGGAACGTCATTCGAGGCGATTCACGACATCGCATCGCAGTCGGCTGGCCGAACCGGTCGGACCAGGTTCCGGCCATTACCGGGAACGACGGCCGACCGGGCGGCACGCCGTGGGGAGGCGGCAATGGCGCGACGCAAGAAGGCGGTGCCCCCGGCGGCACCGCACTACGAACTGGCCCACTGGCTGCGCGCCCTGCGCGCGGAGTCCGGCCTCACCTACCGGCAGATGGCCGACCGGATCGCCCGCTCGGGGTGCTCGCCGGCCACGCTGTCACGGGCCGACAGCGGCTCCGCCCTGCCCCGGCTGGGGGTGGTCGAGGCGTACGCGGCGGCCTGCGGGGCTTCGGTCCGCGAGGCGCGGCAGCGCTGGGAACGGGCCGCCACCGGTACGGGCACGGCAGCCGCCCGCGCCGAACGGCGGCCGGGCGCGGCACCGGCGGGCGGGCGGGCCCGAAGACTCGAACTGGTCTACGAGCCGGCCCACTTGCTGGAGGCGATGCACCGGCTGCGGCTGGCGGCCGGGCAGCCCTCGCTGCGCGAACTCCAGGAGCGGGCCCGGACCGGCGGCTTCGGGGCGCTGCCGCGCAGCACCCTGGCGGACGTGCTGGCCGGGCTCCGGATGCCGTCGGAACCGCTGCTGGTCACCTACGTCCGCTGCTGCGGCATCCCCGGGGACCGGATCGCCGCCTGGCGCGCGGCCTGGTTCCGGGCGGTCGGCAGTTTCGGGCCGGCCGCGGTACCGGCCGCCGTCGCCCGGGTGCGCTCCCTCCCCCGGCACCGGACCCGCTACGGCGGTCAGGAGGCGGCCGCGGCGGCCGCCTCGGCGTAGAGGGCCGCGACGGTGTGGTCGAAGTAGGCGCTGTAGGAGATGTCGTCGGTGTCGCCGCCCTGCTGGTAGCCGCCGATGGCACCGACGACATGGCCGGTGGTGGTGGAGATCCAGGGTCCGCCGCTGGTGCCGCCGGGATAGTCCGGGCAGTCGACGACCCGCTGGTAGGCGCTCTGCCGACCGGTGGTGTTGGTGCACAGCAGGGGCAACTCGCCGCCGGCGGGGTAGCCGTAGAGCCGGACGGCGGTGCCGAAGGGCTCGTCGGTGCCGAGCGTGTTGCCGCCGACCACGTCCTCGACCCGGCGGCCGGCGGCGTCGGCGGCGGTCTCCAGGACGGCGAAGTCCTCGTCCTGGTCTCCGCCGTGGGACCAGCCGGTGGTGGTGTGCACGGCGGTGACCCGCCAGGTCCCGTACGGGGCGCGGCCGTCGCGGTAGCCCGGGGCGAAGATGACGCCGCTCGGGTCGTCGAGGCAGTGGGCGGCGGTGAGCAGCAGGTTCCCGGTGGTGCTGTGCAGCACGCTGGCGGTGCAGAAGTGGTTGCCCGGGCGGACGGTGCCGGTGAACAGGGCGCCGACGGTGGCCGCCTCGGGGGTGGCCGGGGCGGTGGCGGTGGTGCCGAGCGGCCCGTCGGCGGGGGTGGTGGGGGCCGCCGTCGTGGGAGTGGACGTGGGAGTGGACGCGGCCGACTGGGTGGCCGGATCCGGCTCCGACGGCACCGACGGCTCCGCGGACGCCGACGGCTCCGTCCCGGTGACCGGGACGGCGGCGGGGACGG
>NZ_JZWY01000918.1:0-2132 GCF_000966955.1 Streptomyces sp. NRRL S-495 | reverse complement strand
CGGTGGGGGCGCCCGGGACCGACGGCGCGACGGCGGCCGAAGTGGCCGGGGAGGCGACGGCGGTGGCCCGCGGGGTCAGGCTGTGGGTGCCCACCACCACGACCGCCACGGTGAGGACGGAGAGGGCCGTGGTGACCAGGGTCGGCGCCAGGAGACGGCGGCGGCGGGGGGTACGGCGGCGGTGCTGGCCCATGCTCGGTCGGCTCCTGCCCTGGTCGGCGGCGGTGCGGGGTCGGTCCCGACTATGGCGCCCCGAGCTGGGAGGGCCGTGATGCGTCGCTGGGAACGGCATGAGAATTCAGCCGGTCGCCCCCGTCCGGGAGGTCCGCGGACGGGGGCGACGGAGCGGGTCAGGTGCTCCGCTGTTGCTGGTGGGCCGTGGCCTGGGCCGGTGCCCCGGCGCTCGCCGGGGCCTCGGCCGCGGTGCCGGTCGCCCCGGTGGCCTCGCCCGGCGCGGGCCGGTGGTCGATCATCAGGAAGGCGATCAGCGCGGCCAGCAGCAGGATGCCCATGGCGACCCAGGTGGCGATCACATAGCCGTGCACCGCGCCCTGGGCCTGGACCGCCGGGTCCCCGGCGGTGGTGATCCGGGCGGCCAGCCAGCTCGCGGTGGCGCTGGCCGCGATGGTGTTGAGCAGCGCGGTGCCGAAGGAGCCGCCGACCTGCTGGGCCGAGTTGATGGTGGCCGAGGCGGCGCCGGCCTCGTTCGGCGCGACGCCGAGGGTGGCCAGGCTCATCGACGGCATGAAGATCAGGCCCATGCCGAAGCCGAGCAGCAGTTCGGCGGGCAGCACCATGCCGGCCCAGGGGCTGTCCACCTTCATCTGGGTCAGCCAGGCCATCCCGGCGGCGGCGAGCAGCAGCCCCGGTCCGATCAGGTTGCGGGACGGCACCCTGGTCATCAGCCGGGCCGCGAAGCCGGTGGAGCTGATGACGATGGCCGCCGTCATCGGCAGGAAGGAGACCCCGGACATCACCGGCGAGAAGTGTTTGATGACCTGGAGGTAGTAGGTCAGGAACAGGAACAGGCCGAACATGCCGATCATCGCCAGGCCGACCGAGAGGGCGCCGCCGCCGCGGTTGCGCTCGGCCACGATGTGCAGCGGCAGCAGCGCGTGCGGGGTGCGCTTCTCGACCAGGACGAACACCACGAGCAGCAGCACACCGAGGCCCAGCGAGCCGAGCACCAGCCAGTCGCCCCAACCTCGGGTGACGGCCTCGGAGGTGCCGTAGACGATGGCGAGCAGGCCGCCGCAGCCGAGCACGGCGCCGGGCAGGTCGAGTCTGGTCCGGGTGTCCTTGCCGATGTGGTCGCGGGTCAGCACGGAGAACGCCGCGAAGGCGGTGGCGATCGCGATCGGGGTGTTCACGAACAGGCACCAGCGCCAGTTCAGGTACTCGGTGAGCAGGCCGCCGAGGAGCAGGCCGATCGCGGCGCCGCCGCCGGCGATCGCGCCGAAGATGCCGAAGGCGGTGCTCCGCTCCTTGGGATCGGTGAAGGTCGTGGAGAGCAGTCCCAGGGCGGACGGGGCGAGCAGCGCGCCGAAGGCGCCCTGGAGGGCGCGGGCGGCGAAGAGCATGGTGGGGCCACTGGCGGCGCCGCCGATCGCCGAGGCGAGGGCGAAGCCGAGCAGGCCGATGGTGAAGACGCGCTTGCGGCCGAAGAGGTCGCCGAGCCGGCCGCCGAGGAGCAGGAGTCCGCCGAAGGCCAGCGTGTAGGCGGTGATCACCCACTGCCGGTCGGCGTCCGAGATCCCGAGATCCTTCTGGGCCGACGGGAGGGCGATGTTCACGATGGTGATGTCGAGGACGATCATCAGCTGGGCGATGGCGATGACCGCCAGGGCCCACCAGCGGCGGGAGTCCGCCGTTCCATGACCGGTGGCAGCTTGGGCTTGGGAGGACACTGGGGGAGCCTTTCCGGAGGGGAGCGGAGAGGTCACGCAGTCGCCTTCAAGCCAAACTCGCCTCGCGGCGAATGGCAAGGAAAAAGCTCACCAAATCGGTTGAAATGGGACCAAAGAACCAGATCGACCGGGACCGCGGCCCGAGTGGCGCGAGGTCCCGGGACCGTGCCCGGGACCTCGCGCCACAGTCAGGCCCTAGGGCGCGTCTTCAAACCCCCGCCGTCC
>NZ_JZWY01000917.1:0-2241 GCF_000966955.1 Streptomyces sp. NRRL S-495 | reverse complement strand
CCCTGGAGGCCCCTCCTACGGAGTCTTCTCCACTCCGCAGAGGACTCCATAGGAGGGGTCAACCGATCCCGCTACGCGCACTTGCGGATGGTCACCCGGCCGCCGTTCTTGGTCATCTCACTGGAGTGCGGCGCGAGACAGAGCCCCGTCCACTGGTTGGCGAAGGTGTAGGTACCGCTGATCTTGGTCGGGTTGACCGACCAGAGCTGGTTGCCCGAGTCCCAGCGGGTCTCGCAGCCCCACCACATGAGCTGGGTGTTCTGGCCGGGCGGGGTGCCGTTGTTGTAGGGGACTGTGAGGCAGTAGCCGTTGTTGTTGCGGATGGTGAAATAGCCGTTGCTCGCCTTGACGGCGTTCCATTTCTGCGCGGCCCCGCCGTCGCAGGTACGCTGCACCACGAGCCCGCCGTTGGGGACGGTGGGGCCGATGGCCAGGCACTTGCCGCTCAGCAGGTTCTTGTAGGGAGCCTTGCCGCCGGCCGACCACATGTCGTAGGTCTTGGTGGTCGGCGGGTCCTGCCCGCAGATGTCCCTCAGCTCCGTGTCGGTCATCTTGCGGCTCTGATACAACCAGGCGAAGGACCGGCTGGTGTCCGGCACCCGGACGACCGCGTTCTTGACGAGCTCGTTCTTGTTGCCGTCGTAGCGGGCATCGATGTCGACGACCGCCTCGATCAGCGGCTCCTTGACCTCGATCCAGCCGACGCTGCCCAGGGGGACCGCGGCGGTGTGCGTGTGGGTGTCGCTGGTGCTCCAGGTCCAGCTCCAACCGAGCTTGGGCCCGACGGAGGCCTCCCAGTCACCGAACTTCTTCTTCCCGCCGATGTCGAGGCCGAAGGAGAAGCTGGTGGAGGAGCTCTTGGTTCCGGCGACGCTCACGCTGCCGCTACTGGTGCAGCCGTAGGCGATGGGGCTCTTCCCACTGCCGAGCTTGTCGGGCATGGTGGCCTCGCCCCATACTTGCTTGCTGCTTTTGAAGGTGAGGTAGCACTCGGGGTCCCAGTAGATGATGTCCCCGGCCTGCGTGGGCCTCGGGTCGGCGCAGTCCTCGGCTACCTGCGCGGGCGACTTGGCCGCTACCTGCGCGGGCGACTTGGCCGCCGCGAACGCCGTCGGGGTCAGCGGGAAGTAGCTCATTATCAAGGCGAGCAACACGATCGTCTTCTTCACGTTCTTCACGAGGCGTGAGCTTAGGGATCATGAATGGCCGCTGAGGGAACGCCGTATGTATCCCAGGGGCATTGCATGGTTGCGGTCTGTCCGGATTGATCACGTGAGGCCGAGGATTCGCAGGGGTCGGGTGTGGTCGCGGCCGGTGTGGCGGAGGGCAGCGGCGATGTTGGTGCGGCCGTTCTGGCGGAAGATGCCGATGGCGAGGTTGCGCAGGCCGGCCATGGTGCGGGGCAGGTGGCCGGTGCGGACTTTGGAGTCGTCCTCGCGGAAGGTCCGGTCTCGGACGTGGTGCAGGAGGTTCTCGATGCCCCAGTGGCCCCTGATCCAGGTGGCGAGCTGGACGGCGGTGGCGTCGTAGGTGTCCAGGCCAGTGATCAGATAGACCCGTTCGATGGTGAGCTTCCCGGTCGAGCGGTCGCGGCGCCATCGGACGATCTGGATCGCCTGGCGGGCGCCGGGACAGTCGAGGTGGTGGAAGGCGGCGGTCTTGAGTCGGCGGATCTCGTCGCGGTGGTGGGCACGGTCGCGGGTGCGGTGGTCCAGCGGGATGTCCGCCCAGGGCAGCGTTTTGACCTGGGCATACAGCCCGGGGTGGTTCTTTTTCACGATGGCCAGGTAGTGGGCGCCGCGCTCGCGGAGGTACGTGCCGTGGGCGTGCTGGGTGTGCAGGGCATCGCCGGTGATCACGGTGTCGCTCAGGTCGATGCTGTCCAGCAGCGGGGCGAAGGCGGGGATCTCGTTGCTTCTGGAGGCGACCTGCCGCTGGGCCAGGACCACGCCGTGGTGGTCCATTGCGGCCAGCAGTTGGATCGCGGTGCTCGTGACGGTGCGCGAGCCGCGGACCGTCTTGCCGTCGACCGTGATCGCCCGCGGCACCGGCTTCGCCGATCGCTCGGACTCGCTCGGGTGTACTCCTCTGGCCTGTAGGAATGCTCCGACGGCAGCGTCCAGAGCGTCGCCGTCCAGCCGCTGGAGCAGGCGCCGGACGGTCGCCGGGTGAGGGACGGGATGGACACCGGTGAGCGGCTCGGCCGGGAAGTCGAGGGCCTCCAGGGCCGACTGCGGGGCG
>NZ_JZWY01000916.1:0-383 GCF_000966955.1 Streptomyces sp. NRRL S-495 | reverse complement strand
AGACTCCGTAGGAGGGGCCTCCAGGGCCGACTGCGGGGCGTCCGTTATCCACTCCCCGATCGCGATGAGGGAACGGGCACCGGCCAGCACGGCCGAAGCTGCCGCGCACAACAGGGGGAGCATCGGATACCGCCGCCCCCGCCGACTGCGTGGGTCGGGCACCCAGATCAGGAAGCGCCGCAGGTCAGCGGCATCCTGTCGGGTGACAGCGCGATTCTGGAGGGTCAGGTGTCCCAGCCCGGCGGGCATGGGCGATGATGTCCGGGCAGGCACGGTCTCGCTCGGTTCTCATGGGTCTCGACAACCACATGATCACCGGCACCGTGCCTGCACTGCGTTCCGGGGAACAACCATCCCCAGAACGAGACATGACATCACATCAC
>NZ_JZWY01000915.1:0-9344 GCF_000966955.1 Streptomyces sp. NRRL S-495 | reverse complement strand
TGACATCACATCACGGTTCTGGCACAGATCTTGGGGAGTCGTCACAGAGGGCGACGGCGTTGTTCGAGTGAGGGGGCGCGGGTCCGGGCCCGTCAGCGTTCCCGCATTCTGGTCCACCACCAGCCGAACATCGCCAAGTCGATGTTGTTGGGGTCGGGCAAGGTACGGCGCTCGAATTCCTCATCGATGCGTGTGATCAGTCGACCCAAATCCCGTTTGGCTCCGGAAGGAAGGTGTCGCATCGCCCGCTCGAGGTCATCACGGGCATCTCCCACTCCGGGCGATTCGAACTCGGAGGCGTCCAGGTAGCGTCCTGGCCGCTTAAAGGATCGCTCGAAACACGAGAGTGCCTTGGCGACCGCGTTAGGCCACATCTCCTGGTCTTCGACCTGGCGGATCGCTGCACGAGTGCGTGCGGAGACACCGGGGACCGTCAGAATCGGATACTGCCATCGTGGCCGCCACCGCTCTGCGCGGACGGCCTTGGGACGCCTACGCGGCATCGCCCTTTCGGATCAACATGGCGCCATCCTGCCACGGCTGGGCACCTGCATGCACTGGCTATTCGCCAGCCGCAGCAGGGGTTCCTACTACCCGGTTCTCGCGGAGCTCTTGGGGAACATCGCGAAGTGTTACTGGAGCAGGATCATCTTGCGGAGTAGTTGGAATCCGGCGCGGCCGTAGAGCTGTCGTTTGATCTTCTTGATGCGGTTGACGGCGCCCTCGATGCTGCCGGAGTTCCAGTCGAGAGTGAGCCCGGCGGTCACGGCGTCGAGGTCTCGGTGCAGGTGGAGTGCGAAGCCGGTGAGGCCGGGTAGCTGGCTGGCGTCGACTGCATCGATCCAGGTGGGGAGTGTGGAGCCGAGGCGGTCGGTGAGTATCTCGCCGAAGTCGCGGACGTGTCCGGCGGCCTGGTCCAGTTCGGGGCAGTGGGCCAAGACCTCCTTCAGGCCTGCCCGGTCGTCCTCGTTCAGGGTCGTGGGGTGTCGGGTGAGCCAGCCGGTCACCTGCCGCACTGTCGGCGGTCGCGGCGGTGCGCCGGCCGGAGCCCTGCGGAGGGTGGCGATGTGGGCGCGGACCATTTGGTAGGTGACGGGCGCGTTGTCGGCAACCAGTTCACTGTGGAGGTGGGTGACGCTGGTGCATCCCTCGGCGAAGCGTCGTTCCAGGTATGGCTTGTAGGGGTCCAGTCTGCTGGGCCGGGGACGGTTTTCGCGGATGGTGTCCCGCCAGCGTGCGGCGTTCGCGTACCGGAGGACGGTGTTGAGACCCCAGCCCAGGTGTCGGGCTATCGCCCGGCGTGAGTGGCCTTGGGCCAGGAGCTCGTGGACCAGGGCGTGTGCCGCTTTCTTTCGCTCGGCGCGCCGGCCGGCGGGCTCCGAGGCGTTCTGCGGTCGACCGGAAACAAGTCCGGTGGCCTCTGGCAGCATGCCGCTGGGCGATGGGTTGCGCAGGCAGTCACGGTGGGCGGCGACGCAGGTTTCCACGGCCCGGCCGAGGCCTTGCCACAGATGGAAACGGTCAGCGACCTGCAGAGCGTCAGGGGCACCGCGGCGGGCGCCTTCTGCGTAGGCGCCGGCCCGGTCCCGGCAGATGATCTCCACGCCGGGGTGACGGACCAGCCACGCAGCCAGTGGCCCGGCTTCACGAGTCGGGAGCACATCGACCACACGATGGTCTTCGACGCTGGTCAAGACGGTGGAGTAGGCCTGACCGCGCCGGATCGCGAAGTCGTCCACGCCCAGCACACGCGGCGTGCTGAACTGCGGATCAGGCAACGCCATGACCCTGCGTATCAAGGTCATCCGGCCGGCTCCGAAGCCCAGCTGGGCAGCCAGCCGAGCGCCGGCCCGCCCGGCCAGTGCGAGACCTACTCGCTCCAGGGTGTGGTTGAGCCGTGTCGTGAACCGTGCGTGCGGGGCAGCCAGCTGCGAGAACGGCTCGGCGAACGTCCGGCGCGGGCAGTCCGGCGACCCGCAGATGAAGCGCCGGACCGTCAACCGGATCACAAAGCCCTGCTCGGCGAGCGGAAGATCCTTCAGCCTGCGCTGGTAGCGGTCGTGGACGCGGTCCGAAAAGCGGCCGCAATCCGGACATGCAAGCTCGGCCGCGCGGCCTCTCGCCACCACCTCGACCGTGCCGAACGCGGCCGTAACCGCCTCGACATCCATATCGTCGATCCCCTCGAACACCAGTGAGTCCCAGAACGGTGCATCGGTCTGCATGACCAGCACCATCACCGGCCACAACCGACCACGGCAGTGGCCGACAGGCACCTGATGGAGCGTCACTTCTGCTCGTCGGACGACAAGGCGTGCGCGGTCTCACGCGAACCGCCTCCTCGTAATCGAACACCAAGGTAACGCTCCGTGACGACTCCCCAAGATCTGTGCCAGAACCCGAAACGCACCTACAAAACCAGAGGCGCATCGGGACGGTGACGATCTCGCTGTCCACGGTCGACGGGACGTAGCCGGGCTCCAGAAGGATGACCTGCGGGTTGGTGGGCCGGCCGGCCGGTCTCGGGGGTGTGGTCCATGGCGTGCTCCAGAGGGGTCGGCCGAGGCCGGCGATGGCCGTGCGGATGGCGGCGAGGACGCTGTGGACGGCGGGGGCGAGGCCGGTGGTGGCGAGTGTTCGTGGCGGCCCGTCCCGACGGCGAGGTCCTCGGCTGCGGCGGCACGATCGCCTGCCTTGCGGCGGCCGGCGTCCGCCTGCCCCTGGTGTCCGTCACTGACGGCGAGGCCTTGCACCTCTGCCGCCGCGCCCCCGGGTTGGGCTGCCCGCCTGACGCGGGGCCCGGCCGCGGAGCGCCGCGCGCCCCGGCGGCGGCATTCTTCGTACCGTGAGCCCATCCGCTCGCCACCGACAGCAGGAGTGCGATGCCCAGGGGCCGAAATTTCCGCTCGCGGTGGCTGGCCGCCGCAGCCGCGCTACCGGTACTCGCCTCCGCCCTCGTAGGCTGCGGGAGCAGCGGGGGCAGCGGCCCAGTGGCTCTGAACTGGTACAACTTCCCGGACGACTCCGGTGCCCTGCAACAGGCCGCAGACCGCTGCGGCCAGGCCTCGGGGGGCCGGTACGTGATCCACTACAACAAGCTGCCGCGCACCGCCGACGGGCAGCGCCAGCAATTGGTCCGCCGGCTGGCCGCGCACGACACCGGGGTGGACATCATCGGTCTGGATGTCACCTGGCCGGCGGAGTTCGCGGAGGCCGGCTGGATCCGTGAATGGACCGGGCCGGTGAAGGAGCGGGCGACCGCCGACACCCTCGCGGCCGCGGTGCGGACCGCGACCTGGAAGGACAAGTTGTACGGCGCCCCTTACAACTCCAACACCCAACTGCTCTGGTACCGCGACGACCTGGTGCCCGCACCGCCCAGGAGCTGGGCCGAGATGCTGGCCCAGGCCGAAGCGTTGGCGAAGGCCGGGAAGCCGCACTACGTCGAGATCCAGGGAGCCCAGTACGAGGGGCTGACGGTCTGGTTCAACACACTGGTCACCAGCGCCGGGGGCACCATCCTCGCCCCGGACGCGCAGGCGCCCTCGCTCGGTCCGCCGGCGGTCGTCGCCGCCGGGATCATGCGGGACGCCGCCCGCTCGGCTGCGGCCGACCCGTCGCTGCCCAACCAGATGGAGGACCAGAACCGGCTCGCCATGGAGTCCGGTACGGCCGCGTTCGAACTGAACTACCCCTTCGTCTACCCGTCGATGAAGGCCAACCAGCCCGAGCTCTCCCCGCACTTCAAATGGGCGCCCTACCCCGGGGTCACGGCGGACCGGCCGGCCACGGTGACGATCGGCGGCATCGACCTCGCGGTCGGCACCTACGGCAAGCACCCCGATCTCGCGTTCGAGGCCACCCTCTGCCTGCGGGACCGCGAGAACCAGCTGACCAACGCGCTCGAGGGCGGCCTGCCGCCCTCGCTGCGCAGCCTGTACCAGGCCGCCGAACTGACCGAGAGCTACCCCTTCGCCGCCGATGTGCTGGCCGCGCTCGAAACCGCCAGCGTCCGGCCGCAGACACCGGCCTACCAGAACGTGTCGATCGCGATCTCGCACACCCTCTCGCCGCCGGCCGCGATCAAGCCCGAGAACACGGTCGCCGACCTGCGGGGGCAGATCGAGGACGCTCTCGGCTCCAAGGGGCTGATCCCGTGAGCACCTCCGCCTCCACGCCCCCCACTCCCGCAGCGCCCACCACGGCCGGCGGTCCGGGCCGGGCCGAGCTGTCCGAGGGCGCCCGGCAGGAACGCAGGCTGGGCCTGCTGCTCTGCGCGCCCGCCGTGATCGTGATGGCCGCGGTCACCGCCTATCCGATCGCCTACGCGATCTACCTCTCACTGCAGCGCTACGACCTGCGGTTCCCGGGCCAGGCCCGCTGGGTGGGGTTCAGCAACTACTGGGCCGTGCTGACCTCGCCCTTCTGGTGGCAGGCGCTCTGGGTGACGGTGCTCATCACGGTGGTGTCGGTGGCCGTCGAACTGGTCCTCGGCATGGCGTTGGCGCTGGTGATGCACCGGGCGATCTTCGGTCGGGGCACGGTCCGTACCGCCGTCCTGATCCCGTACGGCATCGTCACCGTCGTCGCGGCGTACTCCTGGCAGTACGCCTGGACACCCGGCACCGGCTACCTGGCCGCGCTGCTGCCCGCCGGCAGCGCACCGCTGACCGACCAGTGGCAGGCGATCGGGCTGATCATCCTCGCCGAGGTCTGGAAGACCACCCCGTTCATGGCACTGCTGCTCCTCGCCGGCCTCGCGCTCGTCCCGGGGGAGACGGTACGCGCGGCGATGGTCGACGGCGCCACCTTCGGGCAGCGGCTGCGGCTGGTGATCCTGCCACTGATGAAACCCGCGATCCTGGTCGCACTGCTGTTCCGCACCCTCGACGCGTTCCGGATCTTCGACAACATCTACGTCCTGACCGGCGGTTCCAACGACACCGGCTCGGTGTCCATCCTCGGCTACGACAACCTCTTCACCGCCCTCAACCTGGGCATCGGGTCGGCGATCTCGGTGCTGATCTTCCTGTGCGTGGCGGTCATCGCCTTCGTCTTCATCAAGATCTTCGGCGCGGCTGCGCCGGGCGGCGAACCGGAGCGGCGCTGATGTCCCACCGCAGCAGGACCCTCACCGAATGGGGCGTCGTCAACGTCCTCGTCGTGCTCTACGCCCTCTTCCCGGTGTGGTGGATCGTCGCCCTGTCCTTCAAGGACCCGAGCACGCTCGGCGACGGCGACTTCATCCCCCGCAAGTGGACCTGGGAGAACTACCACGGGATCTTCCAGACCTCGGAGTTCACCCACGCCCTGGTCAACTCGATCGGCATCGCGGTGATCGCCACCACGATCGCCGTGGCGCTCGGCACGATGGCCGCGTACGCCGTGGCCCGGCTGCGCTTCCCCGGAAAGCGCCTGCTCATCGGCATGTCGCTGCTGATCGCGATGTTCCCGCCGATCTCGCTGGTCTCGCCGCTGTTCAACATCGAGCGTGTGCTGGGCATCTTCGACACCTGGGTCGGGCTGATCATCCCCTACATGACCTTCTCGCTGCCGCTGGCGATCTACACCCTGTCCGCCTTCTTCCGCGAGATCCCGTGGGATCTGGAGAAGGCCGCCAAGGTGGACGGCGCCACCCCCTGGCAGGCGTTCCGACTGGTGATCGCCCCCCTCGCCGCGCCCGGTGTCTTCACCACCGGGATCCTGGTGTTCATCTTCTGCTGGAACGACTTCCTCTTCGCGATCTCTCTGACCTCCACCACCGCGGCCCGCACAGTCCCGGCGGCGATCGCGTTCTTCACCGGCAGTTCGCAGTTCCAGCAGCCGACCGGCTCGATCGCCGCGGCCGCCGTGGTGATCACCGTCCCGATCGTGATCTTCGTACTGCTGTTCCAGCGCCGCATCGTCGCCGGCCTCACCGCCGGCGCAGTCAAGGGTTGAGCCCGCCCGCCCGGGCGGACCAGGAAGGCAGACCGTGGCCGAGATCGTCCTCGAGGGCATCACCAAGCGCTACCCGGACGGCGCCCTCGCCGTCCAGGACTTCAACCTCACCATCGCCGACGGCGAATTCGTCATCCTGGTCGGCCCCTCGGGCTGCGGCAAGTCCACCACCCTCAACATGATCGCCGGGCTGGAGGACATCACCGAGGGCACCCTGCGGATCGACGGCCACGTGGTCAACGACCGCGCACCCAAGGACCGCGACATCGCCATGGTGTTCCAGAGCTACGCCCTCTACCCGCACATGAACGTCCGCGACAACATGGGCTTCGCGCTGAGACTCGCGAAGGCCGACAAGACCGTCATCAACGCGAAGGTCGAGGAGGCCGCCCGCATCCTGGACCTCACCCAGCACCTCGACCGAAAGCCCGCCAACCTCTCCGGCGGCCAGCGCCAGCGCGTCGCGATGGGCCGGGCCATCGTCCGGGACCCGAAGGCCTTCCTGATGGACGAGCCGCTCTCCAACCTCGACGCCAAACTCCGGGTCCAGATGCGTACCCAGATCGCGGCCCTCCAGCGCCGACTGGGCACCACCACCGTCTACGTGACGCACGACCAGGTCGAGGCGATGACCCTGGGCGACCGGGTGGTGGTGATGCGCGGCGGCGTCGTCCAGCAGGTCGGCACGCCCCAGGAGCTCTACGACGCCCCCGTCAATCTCTTCGTCGCCGGGTTCATCGGCTCACCCGGCATGAACTTCCTGGCCGCGTCACTGCACCAGGGCAGTATGCGGACCTCCCTCGGCGACCTACCGCTGGAGGACCGCGTCCGCCGCCGGCTGGAAGGGCAGGACGTGCCACGCGACCTCATCGTCGGCATCCGGCCCGAGGACTTCGAGGACGCCGCTCTCGTCGACGAACGGCACACCGGCCACACCTGCACGGCCACGGTCGACGTCCGGGAGTCCGTCGGCTCCGACGTCTACGTCCACTTCACCGAAGAGGGCGCACCGGCCGGATCCGCAGAACTGGCTGAACTGGCAGCGGACTCCGGACGCTCCGACACCGGGATCCAGGGCCACCGGATCGTTGCCCGGCTCAGCCCCGCCACCCGCGCCGCCGAGGGCAGCCCACTCGACCTGTGGCTCGACGCGTCCCGCATCCACGTCTTCGACCCCGCCACGGGCATCAACCTCACCCACCCCGAGCGGCAAAAGGGGTAGCGCGCGGGAGTACCGCTCCCTTGGCGCTGGTGAGGTGACGGTAGACCTCTCGCGCGACGAAGCGCTTGAGGCACCTCAAGATGTCCTTCTTCTTGAGCCCTCGAGGGTGCGTCGTGCGACGTAGGCTCAGCGTGCGCGGGTCGTGACGCATGCGGGCGAGCACGATGGTGTGCAGGGCGCGGTTGGCCTGACGGCCACCGCCGCGATTGAGGCGGTGGCGGTCGGTTCGCCCCGACGGGGCCGGCACGGGTGCGGCGGCACACAGGGCGCACCTGGGGACGACGCGGCACCACCCCGGTGAAGGTCAGCGGCCGGGGTTCCGGGCGGATCTCGGTGGCCGGGCTGCTCGCGATGCGACCCGGCTCGCGCACCCGGCTGTGCCACCGCGTCCTGCGAGACAGCGGCCGCAGGATCGGACAGAGTGTCCTGATCCCAAGAGACCGCCGACGCGCAAACATCGGATGGTGCGCGCTCGTCGGCCGGGGACGTATCGGCGAGGGCGGGGTGCAGGACATAGTTCCAGTCGCCGTGGAAGGTGTGCCGGGTCAGCGGCAGGGCGGCCATGTCAGCGTCGCCGATCCGGACGCCGGTCGGGTAGGTGCCGGTGTCGAGTACGGCGTGGACGCGCACCGTGCAACGAGGGCGCCGATTGTGTCGACGTCCTCGGTCGTCGGCGGTGGCGGTGCTGCCGAACGGAGAGGCACCTGTTGCTTGTCATGGGATCCTCAACTGATCCTCAAGTCTTGCCTGTGTTCTACCAGTTGTCACCCAGGGTCCTCTGTGTCCGATCCGCTTGGGGTCGGGTTTCAGGAGGGGGTTCCGATGATGAAGAAGGCCGTTGCCGGCATGTTCGCAGGCGCTGTGGTGGCTGGGGTCCTGGGGGCTGCGCCGGCGAGTGCCGCCGATGTGGATCCGGGCCGGAGCAGCGACTGCTACGAGCCGGTGACCAACCGCTACTACGAGCAGATCGGCCGGGAGTGGGGTGCGAGCGACAGCGGCACCGTCTCGAACGGCTCCGGGGCCTCGATCAGCCGCGCGATCGCCCGCACGAAGAGCGCGACGCCGAGTGCGACCGCCAGCGCCGAGATCTCGGCCACCGCCGAGGTGTTCGTCGCCGGGATCCAGGCCAAGCTCGGCCTGTCCGTCTCGGTGTCGGCGACCGTCACGAACACGGAGACCTTCACCGTGAACGTTCCGGCGTGGACGACTGTCAGCTACCGCGACGGCCTCGTCGACCGCCGCTTCAGTGTCCGTGTCGTGCGTACCTGCAGCAACTGCCGGACCAGCACGAACTGGGCCACCGCGAGCGCGCCGGAGCGCTACTCCGAGGTCCGCGACGCCCTGGCAGCGCCGGTGCGGGGTACGGCCCCGTTGCGGCCGTACCCCGCACCACCACCGCACCCACCCGCCACGGGAGACCGATGAACCACCGCACCGTACCGGCCCTGCTCGCAGCCCTCGCGGCCCTGACCGTCCTGGCCGCCTGTACGAACGACGAACCCGCAGACAAAGACCGACCCTCCGTGCAGGCTGTTGCGTGCGCGACCGAGTACCACGCCCCGGAAGGCACGCTCCTGCGTCCGGAGAGCCTGTGGCCCCAGGCCCCCTACAGCCGGTCCGAGGCCTCGCTCGCCCTGTCCGCGGGCTGCCCGAAGGCGCCCGCCGCCCCTTCCACCTCCTGCGATCCGGCGGAATTCCCGTGGACCGCCCCGGACGAGCTGCGGGCCGCCCGCCTGCGCGCGGCCGGTGTGGAGACCTGGGTCAAGTCGACGATCACCGGCGGCGGCGCCGGCCAGGGTCTCACCCAGCAGGTACTCGGACTCGCCCCGGCCCAGGCGTCTGCGGCGCTGAATCGCTTTCGTGACCACCTTGTGCAGTGCGGGGCGACCACTGTCACCGAGACCGACGGACATCCGCAGGTCCTCCTGCTCGAAGGCCGGGCCGAGCCGAAACTCCTCGTCGACCTCGCGAACGACCGGATCACCGCGCTCACCCCGTCCGGAGAAGGGTGGACCAGGCAGCAACTGCTGCAGATCCAGCACTGACCCGCGCCCACGGAGCGGGCCGCGTCGGCGCTGACGTCCCGGCATCGCGCCGTCGATGGCGGCGAGCAGGTGGGACCGGCACGGGGACGGCGGCCTCGCGCTGGTGGAGGAGCTGTGCGGTGGCGCGCTCGCCGGGG
>NZ_JZWY01000914.1:0-3938 GCF_000966955.1 Streptomyces sp. NRRL S-495 | reverse complement strand
GGCGCGCTCGCCGGGGGTGGCCCGGGTGCGGGCGTCGGGGACCAGGGAGGTGAGGCCCCGGGGGAGGGGCTGGGTGCTGGTCGCCCGCCCCGTTCCTCCGCGCCCCGGGGCGTCGGTGAGCACCACGGCCGGTCGTCGGGTTCCCCGCCCGGCACCGGGTCGTGGTGGTGGCGGGCGATCGCTTCCGGAGGGCCCGGCGGGCCCGCCGGGCCTGGCGCCGGCGGGCGTCCTTGGTGCGGTCGGCGTCGGCGGCGCAGGCGCTGCACCAGCCCGTCGCCGACGCCCCTCCCGGGCAGGAGGCGGTGGTGGTGGACCCGCTGCCGGTACCACGCGAGACCGGAAGCCGAAGCCGCCTCAAGCCGGAACAATGGCTTCAAGACGGCACGGGGCCACCCGGAACCGGAAAAGTGGTGCCAGTTCGGACCGTAAACGCCACGGCTGCCCCTGAGGACGGGGAGCCGCAGCTCCGGGACGTCCGTACGAAGCTCGTCCGGCTGACCCCCGCGCCTGCGGGGAGGACGACGGGGACAGCTTGGCCGTCGCCTTGGCAAGCGGCGGACCCCCGCCGGTGCGGGGAGGACGGACCAGTTCGCTCGGAGGTCGCGGAGGAACGTCGTTTCCGGCGGGAGAAGGCATGGTCTCAGAACGGGGGTTCTTCCGACCGCTCGGCGGTCCGGCCCGGACAGGGGGCACGGCGGGGGAGGTCCGCGTCGACGAACGCCCACGGATCCCGCCCGACAAGGCCGGTCGTGTCCTCGCCCCACTCCTCCAGGGTGTCGATCGCGCGCTCCCGGTGCTGCCATTGGGCGCTGGCCCCGAGAACCTGACGGACCGAGGGGATCAGCGCCGTGCGACGGTGTCGCAGCCGCGCGTCGTCGACCAGGGGGATGCAGGCGGCGACAGCGGCCTCCCGGAGCGACAGGTCGGGGTCTCGGGTGTGCGCCGTAACCGGGCCGAGGAGCAGCGGAAGCAGTCGGCTCATCCGCACGAAGGGGAGGTGGTCCCCGGGCCTGAAGCCTTGCCGACGGAAGGCCTCCGCTGCCGCGTCGTTCGCCTCGGATGCCACCGCGCCGAGCCAGCCGAGGAGTGCGGCCCGCATCGGTCCCGGCAGATCTTCGCGTGAACGGTCGATCGGACGCAGGGTGCGCGGGTCGGACAGGATCCCGGCCACGTACAGGGCGGCCGGCACCGTCGCCTCGTAGAGCGTGTTCTGGTGGTGCACCACGTGGTGCAGGAAATCGAGCGCACCGGTACGTCGGCGCCGGTCGGAGTCCAGCAGCCGGTCCAGGTTGAGCGGCACATCCGTTGCCGCGCCCATGCCGTGCGACAGATCGGCCCAGGGTGTTCCGGCCAGAACCTCGGCGGGACGGGGCAGGACATCGGGGGCGGAAGCAGCGTCGTTCGTCACATTCGGATTCTTGTACCGTCCGTCGACAGCACCAGGGGCCACCCCCGGGACCGGAGACGGACCGGCCCCTGACTCCGGTGACCGATTCCTGCTCACCGACCGCAGGTGCGGCCCGCTTCCGGGACAGCAGGCACCTGCCGGTGGCGGGATTCATGGACACGGTGGAGGTGAACGGCCGCCGGTGCCGGGTCGGTCAAAGGCCTGCCGGCCGCGGCCCCGGGTGACGGGGTGTCGGTCCGAGGTGGTCCAGTAGGCTGCGCCGGCCATGGACACGCACGCCGAACCCGAGCAGAACCGGCAGGACGCGATCGCCTGCGGTCCGCCGGTCCGGCGACTCTTCCGGGATGTCATCGCCGACCGCCTGCCGCCGGACGGCAGGCCGCCCCACGCAGCGATGCTGTTCGGTGCCGAGGTCGACCCCTGCTGGGACGAGCGGACCTTCCTCGGGGACTTCTGCAACGAGATCCTCCACCAGGACACCTGCCGGCCCGGCGCCGCCGACGGCCTCGTCCTGCTCGCACACCTCGCCACCGGCGACCGGGTTCCCGCCCGGCAACGGTTCGAGGCCGTCCACCTGTTGTTCAAGGCTGCCACCGTCACCGAGCGCGGCCTCGCCGAGGCCTGGCCGGCCACCCCGAAGGACGCCGATCCCGACAGCGAGGCCCTGGCCCGCAACGCGGTCCGCACCCGTACCCCGGGTCTGCTGACCCGCTGGCCGGCCGAATGCCCCGCGGTCCGGCTGGCCCTCGCCGGCCTCGCCGTCGTCTTCCCGACGGACCGCACCCTGGCCGCCCTGACCCCGCGCCTTCAGGGCTTCGTCGACCGGCACCCCCGGGGCACCGGCATCGGCGACTACGTGCGGTTCGTCCTCGTGCTGGCCACCCAGGACGACGACCGCATCCTCGCGGCGACCGAGAGGTTCACCGACACCTGCTGGACCGGAACGGCGCGCGGAGTACCGGCACGGGCGCGAGCCCTCCACCTCCTCGGCCGGATGCTCGCCGAGGTCGGAGCCAACCTCGCCCGGCACTCACCGCAGTAGTGTCCTGCAGCCGCGACGAGCGACGTTCCTCGCCCCGCGGGGCGGCGCAAGCGACCCGGACGAGGCGTGAGCCGTCCCGGGCGACACCGGGCGACGGGAGGGAACCCTCGGCCTGCGGCGTACGAGGTTTCTGCAATTCCTCCGCGCGAGGCGGCCCGTGTTCGTACGATCGGCTCGGTCCGTGGCCTGCGGGGGCGGATCCGGACGGGGACCGCGAGGGCTGGGGAGGGTGTCGATGGGCCCAGTGGGCTGGATCCTGGTGATCGTGCTGGTGGTCGGCGGCACGATCGTCCGGGTGATGCTGCGCTGTCCCGGCGGCCGGCGGTACGCCTTCAGCCCCGACTGCACCGAGCAGCGGCAGGACCTGGACGCCGCCCGCGGCAGGCTCCGTGGCCTGGAGCGCGCGGCAGGCTTCGTGGCCTGGAGCGCGCGGCGGGCCGCGAACGCGACGTGGCCCGGGCCGAGGTCGAAGCCGCGAAGCGGCTCCATCGGGACCGGGTCGGCCGGGCCCGGGCACATCTGGCCCGGCTGAAGGATCCCGGCCGGGGCGTGTCGAAGTCCTCGCTCGGGGACAGCCTGAGGCTGTACGAACACGCGCTGGGCGTGACGGTGGACGGCCGCACCGTCGAGCACCCGCTGCCCGAGGTCTCGGTCCTCGACGACTGCTCGGGCAAGGACGGCCACATCTACGTGGCTCTGCCGGACGGTCGCCGGCAGATGGTTACCGTCTCCCTGGAGGAAACGCCCGAGTCCGAGGTCCGGAAGTTCGTGATCGAGGTGTTCAACGCCGTCGCCGACGCCAAGGTGTCCCGGGCCGAGCGGCCGGCACGGGTGCCCGAGGCCGAGGCCGAGGCCGAACCGAACGACGCGATCGCGGACACCGCCGCCCACGAGGAAGCCCCGGCCGCCCCCGGCCCGTGGTGGCGGGGACAGCCGGGGTACGGGGCCGGGGGCACCGCACGGTCGTCCGTGCGGCGCCCCCGACGCGGCGTGGCCCGTGGTCGTGGCCCGTAGGCGGCAGGGCGGCCCCGCCCGCTCAACTCCCGGCGGCGATCCGGCCGTAGTCGATCCAGCCGGGGTTGTTGCGGTCGTCGCCGCCGTTGTTGAGGAACGCGGTGGTGGGGCCGGTGGTGACGAGGTAGTCGGCGTGGCCGTCGGCGTCGATGTCCGCCAGCGCCACGGCGCTCTGGTCGCTGGTGAGACCGGACGCGGTCCGTCCGTGGTCGCTCCAGCCGCCGTGGCCGTCACCGCCCTTGTTCAGGAAGGTGGTGATCGATCCGTCGGGGTTGACCACGTTGTAGTCGGCGCGCCCGTCACCGTCGAAGTCGGCGAGGCGCAGTCGGCTGCGGTCGGTGGTGAGCCCGCCGGCAACCCGGCCGTTGTCCACCCAGCCGCCGTGGCCGTCGCCGCCCCGGTTGAGGAAGACGTTCACGGCGCCGTTGTCGGCGAGGGTGATGTAGTCGGTGCGCCCGTCGCCGTCGAAGTCCG
>NZ_JZWY01000912.1:0-1495 GCF_000966955.1 Streptomyces sp. NRRL S-495 | reverse complement strand
GGAGACGCCGGGACACCGGCCCGCGCGCTCGCGGACAGCCGGACCGGTGTGTTCGTCGGCGCCGGGTGGCACGACTACGAGCACGTCGGCCGCAAGAGCGCCGCCGGGGTCACCCAGCACACCGCGCCCGGCTACGCGCTCGACATGATCGCCGCCCGGGTCTCCTACTTCCTCGGGCTCACCGGGCCCAGCCTGGTCGTCGAGACCGGCTGCTCCTCCGCGCTGGTCGCGGCGCACCTCGCCGCCCAGGCGCTGCGGGCCGGCGAGGTGGACGCGGCGATCATCGGCGGTGTCGCGCTGATGCTCGACCCGACCGCCTCGATCGGCCTGACGTACTTCGGCGGCCTCTCCCCCGACGGCCGGTGCAAGGCCTTCGGCGCCGGGGCGAACGGCTTCGTGCGCGGCGAGGGCGTGGGCGCCCTGTTCGTGAAGACCCTCGCCCGGGCGCAGGCGGACGGGGACCGGATCCACGGTGTCATCGCCGGTACGGCGGTGAACAACGACGGCGGCGGGCAGAGTGTCGTCGCACCCAGTCCGCTCGGCCAGGAGCGGCTGCTGCGGGACTCCTACCGGCACTGGGGCATCCCGGCGGACCGGGTCGCCTATGTGGAGGCGCACGGCACCGGCACCTCGGTCGGCGACCCGATCGAGGCGGGCGCGGTCGGCCGGGTGCTGGGGCAGACCCGCAGCGCGGACGCCGGTCCGCTGCCGATCGGCTCGGTGAAGACCAACATCGGCCATCTGGAGGCCGCCGCCGGCATCCCCGGGCTGTTCAAGGCGCTGCTGGCGCTGCGCCACGGTGTGGTGCCGCCGAGCCTGCACTCGGCGGAGCTCAACCCGGAGATCGCCTTCGACGAGCTGAATGTGACGGTGGTCCGCGAGCCGCTGCCGCTGCCGGCGGACGAGCAGGTCTTCCTCGGCGTCAGCAGCTTCGGCTGGGGCGGCACCAATGCGCACGTGGTGCTGACCGGGGCGCCGCGGACGGAAACGCCTACCGCTGCCGACGGCCGTGCCGACAACGAACACCGTGCCCCGGTGCTGCTGCCGGTGTCCGCGCACTCGGAGCCGGCGCTCGCCGAACGCGCCCGCGAGCTGCGCGAGCTGCTCACCGGCGCGAGCGCCCCGGCGCTGGCGGACCTGGCCGGCACCCTGGCCTGGCAGCGCGACCAGTTCCCGGTCCGGGCCGCCCTGCTGGCCGCCGACGCCGCCGGAGCGGCCGGGCAGTTGGAGCGGCTGGCCGCCGACCCGGCCGGTGCTGGCCGCCGACCCGGCCGGTGCCGAGCCGGTGCCCGGCGTGTTCACCGGACGGGCCGCGACCGGGGGCCGGACCGCCTTCGTGTTCCCCGGCCAGGGCTCGCAGTGGCACGCCATGGGCCGCGAACTCCTGGCCGCCGAGCCGGTGTTCGCCGCGGTGATCCACCGCTGCGCGGCCGCGCTGGAGCCGTACACGGACTGGGACCTGGTCCGGGTCGTCTCCGGCGAGGCCGGGGAGGAG
>NZ_JZWY01000911.1:0-8353 GCF_000966955.1 Streptomyces sp. NRRL S-495 | reverse complement strand
GGCCACGGCGGCGGGCATCCTCTCCTACGAGGACGGCGCGATGGTCGTCGCCCGGCGCAGCGCGATCGCCCGCCGGACCTCGGGCAAGGGCCGGATGCTGGCGGTGGACCTCTCGCTGGACGCGGCGAAGGCGGCGCTGTCCGGCTTCGAGGAGGGCGTGTCGTTGGCCGTGAACAACGGCCCGAACAGCTGCGTGCTCTCCGGTGACACCGAACTCGTGCTCGCGCTCAAGGAGTTGCTGGAGGCCGAGGGCACCTTCTGCCGCCTGGTGAACGTGGACTACGCCTCGCACAGCCCGCAGATGGACGAGCTGGAGGACGATCTGCTGGCGGCGCTGCAGTCCGTGCGCCCGGGCCGGGGCGCCGTCGAGCTGATGTCGACGGTGCGGGTGGCCCCGTTGGAGGGGCCGGAGCTGGACGCCCGGTACTGGGTGGACAACCTGCGCCGGCCGGTGATGTTCGCCGACGCGATGGAGCGGCTGTTCGACACCGGGGTGACCCATGTGGTCGAGATCAGCCCGCACCCGGTGCTCACCCCGGCGTTGGAGCAGCTGGCCGCGCAGCGGCCGGTGCCGCCGCAGGTGCTGTCGACGCTGCGGCGCGACCAGGGCTCGCCGGACACGGTCCGCGAGTCCATGGCGCGGGCGTACGTGAGCGGTCTGGAGCCGTTCGGCGCGCTGCCCCGGGCCGCCTGGGCGCCGGTGCCGCCGTACCCGTGGCAGCGGGCCGTGCACTGGGTGGAGCAGGGCCGCCGGCGGGCCGGGAGCGGGGCCGGGGAGGAGCTGCGGCTGGTGCCGTCGGTGACCGAGCAGGGTGCCTGGACCGGCATGCTGGAGCTGGCCCCGGCGGACATCCCCTGGGTGCGCGACCACCGGGTCTACGACGCGGTGGTGCTGCCCGGCACCGGGATGCTGGAGCTGGCGCTGCGCACGGCGCTGGCCAGGACCGGCGGCGCGCACCGCATGCTCGCGGAGGTCGGCCTGCACAGCCATCTGACGCTCACCGAGGAGCCGGTGACGGTGGCGCTGGGCTGGCGGGACGATGTCACGGGCGGCGGCAGTTTCACGCTGTCCTCGCTGGAGCCGGGCGGGCAGGGCTGGGTCCGGCACGCCTCGGCGCGGGTGCTGGCGGAGGACACCGCGCCGGACGCGCCGTCGTTCCCGGAGCGGCTGCTCGGCCTCGACGCCGCACCGGCCGCCGCGTTCTACGCCGACTGCGCGGCGCGGGGCCTGAACTACGGTCCGGCGTTCCAGGGTGTGGTGGGGCTGCGGGCCGGGGCGGCGGAGTGCCTGGCCGAGGTGCGGCTGCCGGAGGGCTGCCTGGCCGGCGGCCATCCGCACCGGCTGCACCCGGCGCTGTGGGACGCGGCGTTGCAGGCCTCGATCCCGCTGTTCCCGGGCGAGGAGGCGGCGGTGCCGGTCGGGGTCGGGCGGGTGCATCTGCACCAGGACCTCGCGGAGCCGGTGACGGCGCTGTGGTCGCACGCGGTGCGGCGGGACGGCGGCGAGGAGGTGGACCTGTTCGTCTTCGACGCGGAGCGGCGGCCGGTGCTGAGCCTGCTGGGCCTGCGGATGCGGGCGCTGGCGGCCTCGGCCGATCCCGGTGCCGTGGACGCGGAGCGGATCCACCGGCTGGAGTTCCGGCCGAAGGACCGCGCCGGCGGGACGGATGTGGCGGAGCAGATCGGCTCGGCGCAGCGGCCCGGCCACTGGGCGGTGTGCGCGGCCGACCCGGTCGGCGGCACGGCGGCCTGGGCGCGGGCCGGGGAGCTGGCCGAGGCGCTGGGCGCGCTCGGCGGGACGGCGCTGGCCCAGGTGGCCGACGGCGCGGACGCGGCGCGGACCGAGGTCTGGCAGGAGCGGCTGGCCTCGGTGGAGGGGCTGGACGGCGTGGTCTTCCTGGCGCCCGGCGCGGACGCCGGGCCGGAGGCCCAGCGGGCGGCCCTCACGGCGCTGGCCGCGCTGGTGCGCGCCTGCTCCGCGCGCCCGCTGGTGCCCCGGCTGGTCGTGGTGACCGCCGACGCCCAGCTGCCGCCGTCGGCGGCCGGGGCGGTCGACCCGGGCGCGGCCCTGTACTGGGGCTTCGGGCGGGTGCTGCGCCGTGAGCACCCCGAGCTGCGGCCGGTGCTGGTGGACGTGGCCGGTGACGAGGCCGACTGGGCGGCGCGGTGCGCCGTCGAGCTGTCGGCCGAGGACGGCGCGGACCAGGTGGTGCTGCGGGGCGGGGAGCGGCTGGTCGGCCGGCTGGTGCGCGGCGCGGCGGGCCCGGCGGACGACCCGGCGGACCCGGCCCGGCCGCGCTGGCGCTCGGCGGCCCCGCAGGCGTTCCGGCTCGCCCCGGACGGTCGGGGCACCTGGGACGGGCTGGCGTTCCGGCCGCTGGAGCGGCGGGCGCCGGGCGCCGGGGAGATCGAGCTCGCGGTGGGGTCGGCGGCGCTGAACTTCATCGACGTGATGAAGGTGATGGGCACCTATCCGGACCCGACGGCCGACGCCCGGCTGCTCGGTCTGGACGGCGTGGGCGTGGTGACCAGGACCGGCGCGGGTGTGACCCGCTTCGCCCCGGGCGACCGGGTGGTCGCCTGCACCAGCGGCGGCGCGCTCGCCACCCACTGGACGGTGCTCGCCGACCACGCCCAGCACGTGCCCGAGGGGATGGCGGACGCCGACGCGGCGGCGTTCCCGGCGGTGACCATCACCGCCTGGTACGGCCTGCGGCACCTGGCCGCGCTGCTGCCCGGTGAGACGGTGCTGATCCATTCGGCGGCGGGCGGGCTGGGGCTGGCGGCGATCGCGGTGGCGCGGCTGCTGGGCGCCGAGGTCCTCGCCACGGCGGGCAGCGCGCACAAGCGGGACCGGCTGCGCGAGCTGGGGGTGCGGCACGTCTTCGACTCCCGGGACCTCTCCTGGGCGGACGAGGTGCGGGCGGCGACCGGCGGCCGCGGGGTGGACGTCGTCCTCAACTCGCTGACGGGCGCGGCGATCCCGCTGGGCCTGGAGGTGCTGGCCGAGGGCGGGCGGTTCGTCGAGGTCGGCAAGGCCGACATCTACGGCGGGCGCACGCTGGCCCTGGACGCGTTCCGCAAGGGCATCGGTCTGGCCTCGCTGGACCTCGCCGGGGTGATCGCCCGCAGGCCGGCGCTGTTCACCCAGCTGTTCGCCGAGGTGTGGGAGCGGGTGGAGGCGGGCGAGCTGGCGCCGCTGCCGGTGCTGTCCTACCCGTTCGCGCGGGCCGCCGAGGCGCTGCGGGAGATGTCCCACGGCCACCACATCGGGAAGTTCGTGCTGTCGGACCCGTCGACGGTCACGGAGGTGGCACCGGAGCCGCTGCGGGACGGCCGGTTCCGGGGCGACGGCACCTATCTGATCACCGGTGGGCTCGGGGCGCTCGGCCTGTCGCTGGCGGAGTTCATGGCCGGGCGCGGCGCGGGCCGGCTGGCCCTGGTGGGCCGCTCCGCGCCGGGGGCGGACGCGGTGGCCCGGATCGAGGCGCTGCGGGCGCGCGGCGTGCTGGTGGAGACCTTCGCGGCCGATGTCGCCGACGCGGCGGCGGTGCGCCGGGTGCGCGAGCAACTGCCGCCGCTGCGCGGGGTGGTGCACGCGGCCGGGCTGCTGGACGACGCGACCGTGCTCAATCTGACGGCGGAGCAGCTGGACCGGGTGCTGGCGCCCAAGGTCGACGGCGCGGTCCACCTGGACGCGGCGACCGAGGGCGACCCGCTGGACTTCTTCCTGCTGTTCTCCTCCGCGGCCGCGCTGTTCGGCAACGCCGGCCAGGCGGCCTACGCGGCGGGCAACGCCTTCATGGACGCGCTGGCGGTGGACCGGCGGCGGCGCGGGCTGCCCGCGCTGAGCGTGCAGTGGGGCCCGTTCAGCGATGTCGGTCTGGCCGCCGCGGAGGACAACCGCGGGGCCCGGCTGGCGGAGCGCGGCATGGCGGGCTTCTCCACCGCCGAGGCGTGGCGGGCGCTGGAGGGGTTCCTCGGCGGTGACGAGCAGGTGGTCGCGTATGTGCCGATCGACCTGCGGCAGTACCTGGAGGCGTACCCGGACACCGCGACGCTGGACAGCTGGAGCGCGCTGCGCGAGCTGGCCCGGCACGGCGGGGGCGGCAGCAGCGCGGGCGCGGCCTTCCTGGCCGAGCTGCGCGGGGCGCCGCAGGAGCGCTGGCCGGAGCTGCTGGAGGCCAAGGTGCAGGAGCTGGCCGGGCGGGTGCTGCGGCTGGAGGCCGGGGCGATCGACCGGGACACGCCGTTCAAGTCGCTGGGGCTGGACTCGCTGATGGGTCTGGAGCTGCGCAACCGGCTGGAGGCGGCGTTCGGGCTGCGGCTGTCGCCGACGCTGCTGTGGACGTACGGCTCGGCCCGGGCGCTGTCGGCGGTGCTGGCCGAACGGCTGCTGGGCGATCCGGCGGCGGGCGAGGGCACCCCGGGCGAGGACGGCGCGGCCGTCGAGGCCGCCGACGCCGAGGGCGAGGGCTGAGCGCATGACGGAGCAGCAGCAGAGCGGTACCGCCGCGCCCGCGCCCACCCCGCTCACCCGGGCGCTCGACACCGTCCGCAAGCTGCGGGCGCAGCTGGACGCCGCCAGTGGCACCGGCCCGCTGGCCGTGGTCGGCATCGGCCTGCGGCTGCCGGGCGGCATCGCCGACCTGGACGGCTACTGGACCGCGCTGGCCGAGGGCCGCGAGCTGGTGGGTCCGCTGCCCTCCGGGCGGCGCGGGCCGTTCGCCGCCGAGTGGGAGCAGCTGCCGCACAGCGGCGGGTTCCTGGACGAGGTGATGGACTTCGACGCGGAGTTCTTCGGCATGGGCCCGGCCGAGGCCCGGGGCGTCGACCCGCAGCAGCGGCTGCTGCTGGAGGTCGCCTGGGAGGCGCTGGAGAACGCCGCGCTGCCGCCGGACCGGCTGGACGCGGCCCGCACCGGGCTGTTCGTCGGGATCACCGGCCAGGAGTACTGGGACTGGCACACCGGTGAGCTGGACACCCACTGGGCGGGCGGCAACGGCCACTGCTTCACGGTGGGCCGGGTCGCGTACGCGCTGGGGCTCGCCGGTCCGGCGATCACGGTGGACACGGCCTGCTCCTCCTCGCTGGTGTCGGTGCACCTGGCGCGCCAGGCGCTGGCCCGCCGGGAGTGCGACGTGGCGCTGGCCGGCGGGGTGAACCTGGTGCTCTCGCCGCGCGCGACCCGGCTGCACCAGCTGGCGGGCACCCTGTCGCCGGACGGGCGCTGCCGGCCCTTCGACGCCCGGGCGAACGGCTTCGCCCGGGGCGAGGGCTGCGGTGTCCTGGTGCTGAAGCGCCTGGAGGACGCCCGGCGCGACGGCGACCGGGTGCACGCGGTGGTGCACGGTTCGGCGGTCAACCAGACCGGCCGCTCGACCGGCTTCACCGCGCCCAATGTGCTGTCGGAGGTGGCGCTGACCGAGGCGGCGCTCGCGGACGCCGGGCTCGCCGCCGCCGACATCGGCCTGGTGGAGGCGCACGGCACGGGCACCTCGCTCGGGGACACCATCGAGATGGAGGCGATCGCCGCCGCGCTGGGCCGTCGCAACGGCGGCGCCGAGTTGAGCGTCGGCTCGGTCAAGGCCAATCTGGGCCACCCGGAGTCCGCGGCCGGGGTGATCGCCCTGGTGAAGGCGGTGCTGTGCCTGCGGCGGCGCGAGGTGCCGCCGCTGGTGAACTTCAGCACCCTCAACCCGCTGATCGACCTGGACGGCACCGCCATCACCCTGCCGACGGCGCTGCGGCCCTGGCCGGAGCGCGGCGGGCGGCACGCGGCGGTGAGCGCCTTCGGCATGGGCGGCACCAACGCCCAGGTGATCCTGGGCGCGGCCGAGGACGCCCCCGTCGACGGGGCCGGGGCCGTCCCGGTGGCGGGCTTCGAGCTCTCCGCCCGGACACCGGAGGCGGTGCGGGCGCTGGCCGGCGCCCTGCACGGGCGGCTCGCCGGGCTGCCGGACGGGTCCTACCCGGCGTTCGCCTACACGGCCGGGGCCGGGCGGGCCCGGCACCGCTGGCGGGCGCGGATCGCCGCCGCCGACCGGGCCGCCGCGCTGCGGGCGCTGAGCGGGCTCGCCGAGGGCGGGGCGCCGTCCGGAGTGGTGCTCGCCGAACGGGAGCAGCACGACCGGGACGAGGCCGACGGCGGGTTCGCGGGGCTGCCCAGGGCCGTGCTGGACCTGCCGAACTACCCCTGGCAGCGCCGCCGGTACGCCCCCGAGGCTCCCGGAGCGCAAGCACCCGCCGTGCAGCCGACCGCCGTGGAGCAGCCGACCGCCGTGGAGCGGTCGCCCGCCGAGGAGGGGGCCGGTCGCGCCCTGTTCGCCCTGGAGTGGGCCGAGGCCGAGCACGGCACGGTTGCGCCGGCCGGCGCTCCGGGCCGCTGGCTGCTGTTCGCCGACCGCGCGGGCACGGCCGGCGCCCTGGGCGCCGAACTCGTCGCCCGGCGCGGCAGTTGGGTGACCGTCACCGCGGGCAGCAGCTCCCGGCGGATCGACCCCCTGCGCTACGAGCTCGACCCGGCCCGGCCGGAGGACCTCGCCGCCCTGCTCAAGGAGTTGCGTGCGGCCGGCGACGAGCCGTGGGCCGGGGTCCTGTACGCCTGGGGCCTGGACGCGGCCGGCGGACCGGCGCCGGAGGGTCCGGGGCCGTTCCCGCTCCCGGCGGCGCGGGAGGACGCCGTCCGCCCGGCCCCGCTGCTGGTCCGGGAACTGGCCGGCGAAGGGCTGCCCGGCGCCCCGCGGCTGGTGCTGCTGACCCGGGGCGCGCAGCGGGTGACCGAGCGGGACGGGGCGCCCGACCCGGTGCAGGCGCTGCTGTGGGGTGCGGCCGGGGTGGCCTCGGCCGGGACGGATGCGCCCCGGCCGCTGCTGGTGGACCTCGACCCGGACCCGGCGCGGGACGACGCCGCGCGGCTGCTGGAGGTGCTGCTGCACCCGGCCGGGGAGCCCTCGGCCGCGCTGCGCGGACCGGTCGGATACACGCCGGTCCGGGTGCCGCAGGACTCCGCGGACGGCACCGAACCCGCCTGGCAGCGGCGGCCGTTCGACCCGGAGCTGGACACCAACCAGCGACTGCTGGCGGTCCGGCCCGGCCTGCTGGAGAGCCTGACGCCGACCCGCTGGGAGCGGACCGCGCCCGGCCCCGGCCAGGTGGAGATCGAGGTCGCGGCGGCGGGGCTGAACTTCAGCGATGTGCTCAAGGCGATGGGCGCCTACCCGGGCGCGGCCGGGACGGTCCCGCTGGGGGTCGAGTGCGCGGGCCGGGTGAGCGCGGTCGGCGCGGGCGTCGAGCGCTTCCGGGTCGGCGACCGGGTGATGGCGGTCGCGCCGTCCGCGCTCGCGGCCTACACCACCACCGAGGCGCACCTGGTGGCGCCGAGGCCGTCGGCGCTGGACGACGAGCAGGCGGCGGCGGTGCCGGTGGCCTTCCTCACCGCCGTGTACGGGCTGGGCCACCTGGCCCGGCTGCGGGCGGGCGAGACGGTGCTGGTCCACTCGGCGAGCGGCGGTGTGGGCCTGGCCGCGCTGGCGGTGGCCAGGCGGTGCGGGGCACGGGTGTTCGCCACCGCGGGGACGCCCGCCAAGCGCCGCTTCCTGCGCGAACTCGGCGGCGTGGAGCTGGTGATGGACTCCCGCTCGACGGACTTCGCGGCGGAGGTCGCGGCGGCCACCGGCGGGCGCGGCGTCGATGTGGTGCTCAACTCGCTGACCGGGGAGGCGCTGCGGCGCGGTCTGGCACTGCTGGCGCCGGGCGGGCGGTTCGTCGAGCTGGGCAAGCGCGACATCCACGAGGACAGTCCGATCGGCCTCGGCGGTCTGAAGGCGAACCGGGCGCTGTTCGCGGTCGACCTGGACCACACCTTCCATGCGCAACCGGAGCTGCTGGCCGAGCTGTTCGAGGAGGTGGTGCGGGGATTCGAGGACGGCGGCTTCGGACCGCTGCCGGTCACCGTCCACCCGTTCGCCGGGGCCCGGGAGGCGTTCGCCGCCATGGCGCAGGCCCGGCACACCGGCAAGCTGGTGCTGCGTCCGGAGCCGGCACCGGAGCTCGCGGTGCCGCCGACCCGCTCGGTGGTCCGGGCCCGGGCCGGCTACCTGGTCACCGGGGGCACCACCCCGGCGGCCCTGGCGGCGGCCCGCCGGCTGGCGGACCTGGGGGCGCGCCGGATCGCCCTGCTCCGCTCCCCCGGCTCCGGCGCGGACGCCGCCGCGGAGCCGGCGGTGGCCGAACTGCGCGCCCGGGGCGTGGAAGTGGTGCTGCCGGTCGCCGACCTGTCCAGCGCCGAGGAGGTGGCCGCCGCGGTGGCCGCGTTCGACACTCCGGCGGCGCCGCTGGCCGGGGTGGTGCA
>NZ_JZWY01000910.1:0-297 GCF_000966955.1 Streptomyces sp. NRRL S-495 | reverse complement strand
CCGCTGGCCGGGGTGGTGCATCTCGCGGGCGCCGAGGCGGCGGCCGGCGCGGCAGACGGTACGGCGGACGGCGGTGGGCCGGAGGAGGCCGAGGACGACCCGCTGGGCGCCGCCGGCCCGGCCGCCGACGCCTGGCGGCTCCATCTCGCCACCACCGGAAGGCCGTTGGACTTCCTGGTGCTGTCCGACCCGGCCTCCGCACCCGGCCGGGGGACGGCGCTCGGCGCCTGCCTGGACGCGCTCGCCGGGCACCGCAGGGCCGTCGGCCTGCCCGCGCTGAGCGTGGACGGCGCGGGA
>NZ_JZWY01000909.1:0-867 GCF_000966955.1 Streptomyces sp. NRRL S-495 | reverse complement strand
GCGTGGACGGCGCGGGACTGGCCTCCCTCGCCCGGCTGTTGGGCAGCCCGGCCGCGATCGTCCGCTCGTCGGGCGGCGCGGGCTCCCCCGGGGCGGGCTCGCCCGAGGCCGGCCCCGCGGCGGCGGACTCCGACGGCGGGGAGGCGGTCCGGCGGCAGCTGCTGGCGGTCGAGCCGGGCCGGCGGCGCCGGGCCCTGCTGGTCCGGCACTGCCGGGAGCTGGCCGCCCGGGTGCTCGACGGGCCCGGCGCGGGCGCGCCGGACGCGGCGGCGATCGACAGCTCGGCGCCGCTGGCCGGTCTCGGCTTCGACTCGATGCGCACCCTGGAGCTGCGCTCGCGGCTGGAGCTGTCGCTCGGCGTCCCGCTGCCCGCCACGCTGGGCTGGCAGTACCCGACGCTGGACGCCCTGGTGCCGTTCCTCGCCGAGCGGATGGGGATCCCGCTGGAGGCCGCCGCCGTGCCCGCCTCCGCACCCGGAGCCCCGCACCGCCCGGACGTCGACCTCCACGACTTCCACGGCTCCGACCTCGACCTCCACGGCCCCGAGGACCCCGACGGCCCCGAGGACCTCGACGGGCTGTCGGAGCGTGAACTGGAGGCCCTCCTCCTCGCCAAGACCGAGCAGTTCGACACCAGTGCCGATCCGACCGACCGGGGGCAGGGACGATGACCACGCGCGAGCACACCACCCGGGGCGACACGCCCGAGGACCGCACCGGCTCGATGACGGCGATGAAGCGCGCCTATCTGACCATGGAGCGGATGCAGCGCCGGATCGACGAGCAGGAGCGGGCCAGGACCGAGCCGATCGCCATCGTCGGCGTCGGCTGCCGCTTCCCCGGCGGGGTCACCGACCCGGAGTCGTA
>NZ_JZWY01000908.1:0-1068 GCF_000966955.1 Streptomyces sp. NRRL S-495 | reverse complement strand
GCGAGATCCCGGCCGACCGCTGGGACGTCGACGCGTTCTACGACGAGCAGCCGCGCACCCCCGGGAAGCACAGCACCCGCTGGGGCGGCTTCCTGGACCACATCGACCGCTTCGACCACGAGTTCTTCGGCATCTCCCGCCGGGAGGCGGTGTCGATGGACCCGCAGCAGCGGCTGGTGCTGGAGGTCGCCTGGGAGGCCCTGGAGGACGCCGGGCAGGCGCCGGACGCGCTGGCGGGCAGCCGGACCGGGGTGTTCCTGGGCATCTGCAGCAACGACTACGCCGGGCTGCTGTTCCGCGAGCCGCAGGACATCACCGCCCATGCGTCCACCGGCGTCGCGCACAGCATCGCCAGCGGCCGCCTCTCCTACCTGCTGGACCTGCGCGGGCCGAGCGTCTCGGTGGACACCGCCTGCTCCTCCTCGCTGGTCGCCGTGCACCAGGCCTGCCAGAACCTGCGGCTCGGCGAGTGCGACCTCGCGATGGCGGGCGGCGTCAACGCGGTGGTCGCGCCGGACGCGGCGATCTCGTTCTCGCAGTTCCCGGAGATGCTCGCCGACGACGGCCGCTGCAAGACCTTCGACGCGGCGGCGAACGGCTTCGTCCGCAGCGAGGGCTGCGGCGTGGTGGTGCTCAAACGGCTCTCGGACGCGCGCCGCGACGGCGACCGGGTGCTCGCGGTGATCCGCGGCTCCGCCGTCAACCAGGACGGGCGCAGCTCGGGACTGACCGCGCCCAACGGCGCCGCCCAGCGCGAGGTGTTCCGCCGGGCGCTGGCCGCCGCCGGGGTGGGCCCGGACCGGGTCGGCTACATCGAGACCCACGGCGCCGGGACCAAGCTGGGCGACCCGATCGAGGTGTCCGCGCTGGCCGAGGTCTACGGCCGCCCCGAGGGCGCGCCGCTGCACCTCGGCGCGGTGAAGACCAACCTCGGCCATCTGGAGGCGGCGGCCGGGATCGCCGGGCTGATCAAGGCCGCGCTCTGCCTGGACCGGGGGCAGATCCCGCCCAATCTGCACTTCGCCGAGCTCAATCCGCACATCTCCTTCGAGGGCACCACCTTCGCCG
>NZ_JZWY01000907.1:0-4091 GCF_000966955.1 Streptomyces sp. NRRL S-495 | reverse complement strand
GCGCTCACCCCGTGGCCGTCGGACGGTGCCGACGGGGCGCGGCGGTTGGCGGGCGTGAGCAGCTTCGGCTTCAGCGGCACCAACGCGCACCTGATCGTCGAGCAGGCACCGGATTTCCCGGCCGCCGAGACGGACGCCGAGTCGGAAGCCCAGCCGGAGAACGGCCGCCCGCTGTCGGTGCTCGCCCTGTCGGCGCGCAGCGGCGGGGCCCTGCTGAAGCTCGCCCGCCGCTACCAGGACCGGCTGGCGAAGGCCGGTCCCGGGAGCGCGGCCGACCTGTGCTTCTCCGCGAACACCGGCCGCTCGCACTTCCCGCACCGCCTCGCCGCCGTCGGGGCCACTCCGGGCGAACTCGCCGAGCGGCTGGCGGACTTCGTCCGGGACGACCCGGGCGAGGGGCTGCTGCTGGGCCGGTCCGGGGGCGCCGCCCCGGCCGGGCCCGGGTCGACGGCCGAACCGGTCTTCCTCTTCACCGGCCAGGGTCCGCAACGCGCGGGCATGGCGCGGCAGTTGTACGAGACGCAGCCGTTCTTCCGGCGCACCCTGGACCAGTGCGAGGAGATCCTGCGGGACGTCCTGCCGGCGCCGCTGCTCTCCGCCGTGTACCCGGCCTCGGCAGCGGACGGCGAGCTGATCAACACCATGGAGTTCGCCCAACCCGGCCTGTTCGCCGTGGAGTACGCGCTGGCCGGGCTGTGGCGCTCCTGGGGTGTGGAACCGGCCGCCGTGATCGGCCACAGCCTCGGCGAGTACGCCGCCGCCTGCTTCGCCGGCGCGCTGCCGCTGGAGGACGGCCTGCGGCTGGTCGCCGAGCGCGGCCGGCTGCTCCAGCGGCTCGCCGAGTCCGGCGCGATGGCGGCGATCGCCGCCCCCGCGGCGGAGGTGGCCGCCGAACTCGCCCGCCACGACGAGGCGCTGGTCGCCGTGGCCGCCGTCAACGGCCCGGCGAACACCACCGTCTCCGGGGTCCGGGAGGTCGTCGACGAGGTCTGCGCGGCCTTCGCCGCGCGCGGCGCCGAGGTGCGGCGGCTGCGCATCTCCACCTCCTCGCACTCCCCCCTGGTCGAGCCGGTGCTGGAGCCGCTGCGGGCCGCGCTGGAGAAGGTCCCGTTCGGGGCGCCGGCCGTCCCTCTACTGTCCAACCTGACCGGCGGGCTGTGGCCGTGGGACCGGCCGCTGGACACCGACTACTGGCTGCGGCACGCCCGGCAGCCGGTGCTGTTCGCCGACGGGGTGCGGGCGCTGTACGAGCTCGGCCACCGCACCTTCCTGGAGGTCGGTCCGGCGCCGACGCTGCTGGGCCTGGTCGGCGAGGTGCTGACCGGCGACGACGTGCTGATGCTGCCCAGCCTGCGGCCGAAGTACGACGACTGGGAGATTCTGCTGGGCAGCCTCGGCCGGCTGTACGCCGAGGGGGCCGAGGTCGACTGGGCCGGGTTCGACCGGGAGTACGGCCGGACCAGGATGCCGCTGCCGCACTACCCGTTCGCCGCCACCCGCTGCTGGCACGAGCCGAGCGGCGACGGCTCCGCGGCGGCTCCCGCCCGACGGCCCTCGCCGCGGGCCGAGCGGCCGGAACGCGCGCAACGGACCGAACGCGTGCAACGGACCGAGCGGACCGAGCGCGCCGAACGCACCCCGGCCCGCCCGCTGCCCGGCGCCCCCGGCCGGGCGGCGGCGAGCGCGCTGCCGACCGCCGAGGAACTGCTGGCCGCCCCCGCCGAGCAGCGGGTCGAGACCCTGGTCGCCGGGCTCACCGCCAGTGTGCGCACCGCCCTGGGCTCGCGCGCGGCCGCCGTCGACGCCGATGCTCCGCTGTCCACCCTCGGCCTGGACTCACTGATGGCCGTGGAGCTGCGCAACGAGATCCAGGGGCGGCTGGGCGTCAAGGTGACCGTCGCCGAGTTCCTCAAGGGCGCCACGGTCCGCAGCCTGGCCGGGCAGGTGGTCGAGGGGCTGACGGCCACCGGGCCGGCCGCCGCCACCGCCACCGCCGGGGAGGCGGCGCCGATCCGCCGGGCGGCCCGCTCCACCGACCGGACCCCCGACGCCGCCGCCGACCCCACCGCCGAACTGCTCGCCCTCCTGGAGCAGGTCACCGAGACGTCGGAGCGGGTCGATGACTGAGCTCGACGAACGCCTCGCCGCACTGACCCCGGAGCAGCGGGCGCACCTGGAGCGGCTGCTCGCCGAACGGCGGGCGTCCGACGGAGCGGCCCCGGACGCCGCCGGGAACAGCGCCACCGAGGATGTCTTCCCGCTCTCTCTGTTCCAGCAGGGCATGTGGTTCCTGGAGCAGGTCCGGCCGGCGAACCCGGCCTATGTGGTGCCGGGCGCGGTGCGGGTGCGCGGCCCGGTGGACGCGCGGGTGCTGCGCGCGGCGCTGCGCGAGGTGGTCCGCCGGCACGAGGCGCTGCGCACCGCCTTCGCGCTGCGCGACGGCCGCCCCGTCCAGGCGGTGCGGCCGTCCGTCGAACCCGAACTGCCCGAGACCGACCTGCGGCAGGCCGGCCTCACCTCGGCCGAGCTGGACGAGCGGATCGTGGCGGCCGCGGTCGGCGAGCCGTTCGACCTGGAGGCCGGGCCGCCGCTGCGGCTGGCCCTGCTGCGCACCGGCGAGGACGAGTCGGTGCTCGTACTGGCCCTGCACCACCTGGTCTCGGACCGCTGGTCGTTCTGGGTACTGCTGGCCGAACTCGCCGCGCTGTACGAGGCGTTCGCGGCCGGCCGGCCCTCACCGCTGCCGGAGCTGCCGGTGCAGTACGCCGACTTCGCGCTCTGGCAGCGCGAGCAGCACGAACAGGGCCGCTGGGCGGAGCAGTTGGCGTACTGGAAGGAGCGGCTGGCCGGGGCGCCGGCCGCACTGGAGCTGCCGACCGACCGGCCGCGTCCGGCCGTCCAGGGCTTCAACGGCGGCACGCTCCCGTTCGAGCTGCCCGAACCGCTGCTGCGCGGGCTGTCGGAGCTGGCCCACCGCCGGGGCGCGACCACCTACATGGCGCTGCTGGCCGTGTTCACCGTGCTGCTGTCCCGGTACGCCCGCCGGCAGGACGTGGTGGTGGGGGTGCCCACCGCCGTCCGCGACCGGCCCGAACTGGAGCCGCTGATCGGCTACTTCGTCAACACCCTGCCGATCCGCACCGAGCTGGGCGGCGAGCCGTCCTTCACCGAGGTGCTGGACCGGGTGCGGGCGGCCTGCCTCGGCGCCTACGAGCACCAGGAGGTGCCGTTCGAGCTGGTGGTCGGCGAGCTGGGCACGGCCCGTGACCTCAGCCGGCCGCCGGTGTACCAGGTGAGCTTCGCCTACGGCCGGGAGGCGGTGCCGGACCTCACCCTGGGCGGTGCGCGGCTGGAGCCGGTACCGGTGCGCGGCGGCGGCGCCCGGTTCGACCTGGAGCTCCAGGCCTTCGACGAGAACGGTGGCCTGAGCGGCTGGTTCGAGTACGACCGCGACCTGTTCGACGAGTCCACCGTCGCCCGGCTGGCCGCGCACTTCGCCCGGCTGGCCGAGCAGGCGGTGGCCGGTCCGGAGCGGCCGGTGGAGCGACTGGAGCTGCTGACGGAGGCCGAACGCCACCGGGTGCTGGTGGAGTTCAACGACACCGCACGGGAGTGGCCGGCCGGGTCCGGCTGGATCCACCAGGCCTTCGAGGAGCGGGCGCGGCTGCGTCCGGAGGCGGTGGCGCTGCGCTTCGAGGGCCGTTCGGTGGGCTACGGCGAGCTGGACCGGCGGGCCAACCGGCTCGCCCACCGGCTGCGCCGGCTCGGCGTCGGCCGGGACTCGGTGGTCGGCGTCGGCATGGAGCGCGCGCCGGAGCTGGTGGTGGCGCTGCTGGCAGTGCTCAAGGCGGGCGGCGCCTATCTGCCGCTGGACCCGGAGCTGCCGGCGGCCCGGCTGGAGCACATGGTGCGGGACTCCCGGGTGCCGGTGCTGCTCACCCAGCGCCGGGTGCTCGGGCGGCTGCCGGAGGTCGACGCCGAGGTGCTGTGCGTGGAGGAGTTCGAGGCCGGGCCGGTCGTGGAGCCGGACACCGCCCCGGAGGTCGCGGTCGGCGGCGAGGACCTCGCCTACGTCATCTACACCTCCGGCT
>NZ_JZWY01000906.1:0-9364 GCF_000966955.1 Streptomyces sp. NRRL S-495 | reverse complement strand
CGCCTACCGGCTGGACGGCACCGACCGGGTGCTGCAGAAGACGCCGTTCTCCTTCGACGTGTCGGTGTGGGAGTTCTTCTGGCCGCTGGCGGCCGGCGCGACCCTGGTGCTGGCCCGGCCGGAGGGGCACCGGGACACCGGCTACCTGGCCCGGACGATCCGGGCGGAGGGCGTGACGACGGTGCACTTCGTGCCGTCGATGCTGCAGGCCTTTCTGCGCGAGCCGGTGGAGGAGTGCGGGAGCCTGCGCCGGGTGGTGTGCAGCGGCGAGGCGCTGCCGCGCGACCTCCAGGACCGCTTCCTGGCCCGCTCGTCCGCCGCCCTGTACAACCTGTACGGCCCGACCGAGGCCGCCGTCGACGTGACCCACTGGATCTGCGGGCCGGAAGACGACCCCCGGCGGCCGGTGCCGATCGGCCGGCCGATCGCCAACACCCGGATCCTGGTCCTGGACGAGGCGATGCGGCCGGTGCCGGTCGGGGTGCCCGGCGAGCTGCACATCGGCGGCCGGGGCCTGGCCCGGGGCTATCTGAACCGGCCCGAACTGACCGCCGAGCGCTTCGTCCGGGACCCGTTCGACCCGGACCCGGCGGCGCGGCTGTACCGCACCGGAGACCTCGCGCGGTTCCGCGAGGACGGCGCGGTGGAGTTCCTCGGCCGGCTGGACCACCAGGTGAAGCTGCGCGGCCTGCGGATCGAGCTCGGCGAGATCGAGGCCGTGCTGACCGAGCACCCGGGGGTGCGGGAGGCCGTGGTGACGGCCCGTCCGCACCGGACCGGGGACGTCCGGCTGGTGGCACATCTGACCTCGGCCGACGCCGCCGGGACGCCGCCCGGGCCGGCCGAGCTGGCCGCCCATCTGCGCGGCCGGCTGCCCGGGTACATGGTGCCCGCGGTGTTCGCCGTGCTGGACGCGCTGCCGCTCACCCCGAGCGGCAAGGTGGACCGCAACGCGCTGCCCGAGCCGGGCGAGGACGGCCCGGCGGCGGGCGCGCCGTTCACCGCGCCCGGGGCCGGTCTTGAACGGTCGCTGGCCGGGCTGTGGCGCACGGTGCTGGGGGTGGAGCGGGTCGGCGCCCACGACAACTTCTTCGACCTCGGCGGGCACTCGCTGCTGATGGCCGAGCTGCGGTCGCTGCTCGCGGCGGACCTCGGGCACCGGGTGTCGATGGTCGAGCTGTTCCAGCACCCCACGGTGGCCTCGCTGGCCGCCCATCTGAGCCGGTCCGGGGTGGATCCGTCCACGGCCCCCGGGGCGGCCGCGCGAGAGCGCGCGGAGAACCGACGCCGGGCCGGTGCCCGGCGGCAACAGGCGGCCGTGCGCCGTGCCCGTTCCTGAGAGCGCGAAGTGAGAGAGCGACAGGTGGCCCCGATGCCGGAGATGTCCGAAGAACTCGACCAGATCGCCGTCGTGGGGATGGCCGGCCGCTTCCCCGGCGCCCCCGACGTCGACAGCTTCTGGAGGAACCTGGAGGAGGGCCGGGAGTCGATCGAGGTGCTCTCCGAGGCCGGACTGCGGGCCGCCGGGGTTGCCCCGGAGGTGTCCGGCCGGGACGGCTACGTCCGGGCCAAGGGCGTGGGCCTTCTTCGGCTACAACCCGCGCGAGGCGGAGATCATGGACCCGCAGCACCGGGTGTTCCTGGAGTGCGCCTGGGAGGCGCTGGAGTCGGCCGGCTGCGTGCCGGAGGACTTCGAGGGCCGGATCGGCGTGTTCGCCGGCGCCGGGATGAACACCTATCTGCTGCACAACGTCACCGCCAACCGCCGGGTCTTCGAATCGGCGGGGCCGTACCAGACCCTGCTGGCCTCCGACAAGGACTTCCTGGCCACCCGGGTCGCCTACAAGCTGGGCCTGACCGGTCCGGCGCTGAGCGTGCAGACCGCGTGCTCGACCTCGCTCACCGCCGTCCACCTGGCCTGCCAGAGCCTGCTCAACGGCGAGTGCGACCTCGCCCTGGCCGGCGGGGTGTCGATCGGCTCCCCGCTGAAGCAGGGTTACCAGTACGAGCCGGGCGGCATCCTCTCCCCCGACGGGCACTGCCGGCCGTTCGACGCCTCGGCGGGCGGCACCGTGCCCGGCAACGGCGTCGGTGTGGTGGTGCTGCGCCGGCTGGCCGACGCGCGGCGCGACGGCGACCCGGTGGACGCCGTGGTGCTGGGCTCGGCGGTCAACAACGACGGTTCACTGAAGGCCGGTTACACCGCGCCGAGCGTGGACGGGCAGGCCGCGGTGGTCTCCGAGGCGCTGGCGATGGCCGGGGTCGACGCGGGCTCGGTCGGCTACGTGGAGACCCACGGCACCGGCACCGCGCTCGGCGACCCGATCGAACTCGCCGCGCTGACCCGGGCCTTCCGCGAGGACACCGAGGAGACCGGCTACTGCGCGATCGGCTCGGTGAAGAGCAACATCGGCCACCTGGACGCCGCCGCCGGGGTCGCCGCGCTGATCAAGACGGTGCTGGCGCTGCGACACGAGGCCATCCCGGCGTCCCTGCACTTCACCAAGCCCAATCCCGAACTCGACCTGGACTCGGGGCCGTTCTTCGTCAACGACCGGCTGCGGCCGTGGCCCCGGGGGGAGCGGCCGCGCCGCGCCGGGGTCAGCTCCTTCGGCATCGGCGGCACCAATGTGCACCTGGTGCTGGAGGAGGCCCCTGCCTCCGCCCCCGCGCCTTCGGCCGAACTCGCCGACGAGGCCGCCGACGAGGACACCGCCCCCGTCCTGCTGCCGCTGTCCGGCCGCACCGCCGAGGCCGTCGCCGAGGGCGCCCGACGGCTCGCCGACCACCTGGAGGCCCACCCCGGCCTGCGGCTCGACGACCTCGCCCACACCCTGACCCACCGCCGCCGCGCCTTCGGCCGCCGCACCGCCCCGGTGGCCCTGGACCGGGCCGGGGCGGTGGCCGCGCTGCGCGCCGTCACCCCCACCGGCACCACCGAGGCCGCCGAGGGCGCCCGGGTGGCGTTCCTGTTCCCCGGCCAGGGCACCCAGTACGTCGACATGGCCCGCGGCCTGTACCGCCGGGAGCCGGTGTTCACCGCCGAACTCGACCGCTGCGCCGAGCTGTTCGCCGCCGAGCTGGGCGAGGACCCGCGCGCACTGCTGTTCCCCGCCCCCGGGGCGGCCGAGGCCGCTGCGGAGCGGCTGACCCGCACCGAGTACGCCCAGCCCGCGCTGTTCCTGGTGGAGTACGCGCTGGCGCAGCAGTGGACGGCCTGGGGCGTGCGGCCCGACGCGATGGTCGGCCACAGCGTCGGCGAGTACGTCGCCGCCTGCCTGGCGGGCGTCTTCGAACTGGCGGACGCGGTGCGGCTGGTGGCGGCCCGGGGCCGGCTGGTCGCGGCGATGCCCGCCGGGTCGATGCTCACCGTGTTCCTGTCCGAACGGGAACTCGCGCCCTGGCTGGCCGACGGCGCCGGCCTCGCCGTGGCCGCCCTCAACTCCACCGGGCTGAGCGTCGTCTCCGGCCCGGCCGACGCGGTGGACGGGCTGGAGCGACGCCTCAAGGAGGCCGCCGTCCCCTGCCGTCGGCTGCACACCTCGCACGGCTTCCACTCCCCCGCCATGGACGGCGCCGTCGGCCCGCTGGTCGAGGCGGTCCACGCGGTGCGGCCGAAGCCGCCGCTGATCCCGTTCTGCTCCAACGTCACCGGCACCTGGATCACCGAGCAGGAGGCGACCGACCCGGAGTACTGGGGCCGCCACCTGCGGCAGCCGGTCCGCTTCGCCGACGCCGCCGCGCTGCTGCTCGCCGACCCGTCCTGGGTGCTGCTGGAGGTCGGTCCCGGCCACACCCTCGGCGACTTCGTCCGCCGCCACGGCGCCTGGCAGGAGGGCCGGACGGTGGTCGGCTCGCTGCGTCACCCGCAGGGGCGGGAGGACGACGCGCTGCTGCTGCGCCGGAGCCTGGGCGCGCTGTGGAGCGCGGGCGTGCCGGTCGACCGGGACGTCCTGCGGCCGGGCGCCGACGGGCGGGTGCTGCGGCTGCCCGGCTACGCCTTTCAGCGGCAGCGCTACTGGGTGGAGCCGGACCGCGCCGCCGCGTCCGACCCCCGGCTGGCGGCGCCTCGCCCCGCCGACCGCAAGCACCCCCGGCACCCCCGACGGCGGGCCGCTGTGGGTGGTGCTGGGCGACGGCACCGGCCTCGGCGCCGCGCTGGCCGGGCGGCTGGCCGAGGAGGGCGCCGCCGTGGTCCGGGTCGGCGTCACCGACGGCTCGGAGCGCACCGACGGGCTGCGCGTCCCCGGTCCGCACGCCCGCGGCGCGAACGCCTGGTCGCTGGACCCGGACGACCGCGCGCAGGCCGCCGAACTGCTCGGCGCGCTGGACCTCCGGGGCGCGACCTCGCTGCGTCTGGTGCACCTGTTCAGCCTCGGTGACGACCTGTCCGACGGCGACGTGCTGGAGGGCGAGGCGCTGGACGAGGCCCGGCTGAACGCCGCCCGCCGGCTCGGCCTGGACAGCCTGGCCGCCCTCGCCCAGGCCCTCACCGACACCCGCCCCGCCGTCCCGGTCACCCTGGACGTGCTCTGCCGGGGCGTCCACAGCGTCACCGGCGAGGAGCCGCTGCGGCCCGAGCAGGCCCTGCTGGCCGGACCCTGCACGGTGATCCCCCAGGAGCTGCCGGACGTCGACTGCCGTCTGCTGGACGTCACCGGCACCGACCCGGCCGCCCCGGCGGAGGAGGCGGTGCGCGCCGTGCACCGGCTGCTGCTGCGCGACCCGGGGGAACGCGAGCTGGCGCTGCGCGGCCGGCACTGGTGGGTGCGCGACTTCGACCCGCTCCCGCTCCCGGCCGGAGACTCGGCCGACACCGCCGACACCGCCGACACCGCCGAGGCCGACCGTCCGGCGCACCGAGGCCGACCGTCCGGCGCACCCCCGCGACGGCGGCGTCTACCTGGTCACCGGCGGCCTCGGCGGAGTCGGCCTGGCCCTCGCCGAGCAGCTGGCCGAGGGCGTGCGGGAGCCGGTCCTCGGCCTGCTCGGCCGCTCCGACTTCCCCGCCGAGGAGGACTGGCCGGCCTGGCTGGAGACGCACGGCGAGCAGGACCCGACCGGTGCCCGGATCCGCCGGCTGACGCGGCTCCGGGAGCGCGGCGCACGGATCGCGCTGCTGCGCGCCGACGTCACCGACAAGCGCGAACTCGGCGCCGCGCTGGCCGCCCTGCGCGCGCGGTTCGGCCCGCTGAACGGCGTGGTGCACGCGGCCGGAGCCCCGTCCACCGGCATGCTCGCCCGCCGGACCCGGGCGGACGCCGACGCGGTCCTGGCGGCGAAGACCGTCGGCACCCTGCTGCTGGACCGGCTGTGCGCCGACGACCCGCTGGACTTCCTGCTGCTCTGCTCCTCGGTCAGCGCCGTCCTCGGCGGCCCCGGCCAGAGCGACTACGGCGCGGCCAACGCCTTCCTGGACGCCTTCGCCCAGTGGCGGCGCCGGCAGGGCCGCCCGGTGACGGCGCTCGGCTGGGGCACCTGGGAGGGCGTCGGCATGGCCGCCGGACTCACCGGCCGGGCGTCCGCCGCCGGGCCGGAGACCGGCCACCCGCTGCTGCGCCCGGTCCGCGCCGAGGGCACCACCGTCGTCTTCGAGACGGTGCTCTCCACCGCGGACAGCTGGATCGTCGACGACCACCGGCTGATGGGCCACGGCCTGGTGCCGGGCACCGCCTACCTGGAACTCGTCCGGGCCGCGCTGGCCGGGCAGGCCGGGGAGCGCGAGATCGAGCTGCACGACGTGCTGTTCATGACGCCCGTGATCGTCCCCGACGGGCAGACCCGGACGGTGTTCACCACGATCGAGGAGCGGGACGGCCGCCCGCACTTCACCGTCCGCAGCCGCCCGGCGGCGGACGCGCCGTGGCGCGAGCACGCGACCGGCTCGGCCTCGTTCCACGAGCGCGGTCCGGACGTCGTCCGCGACCTGGCCGAGGTGGCGGAGCGCTGCGAGGTGACGGAGGTCCTGGAGACCGAGGCCGAGATCCGCCGCCGGCTCGGGGTGGAGCGCTTCGAGGAGGGCGGCGGGCCGCTGCGGTTCTGGTTCGGACCGCGCTGGCAGGTGCTGAAGACCATCCGCACCGGCGGCCGGCGGATGCTCGCCACCCTCCGGCTGGACGACGCCTTCCTGGCCGACCTGGCGGACTACCCGCTGCACCCGGCCCTGCTCGACATGGCCGGCGGCGTCTTCCGGCTGCACGCCGAGGACCCGTACTACCTGCCGCTGACCTACCGCAGCCTGCGGATCCTGCACCCGCTGACCGGCACGGTGGAGGTCGCCGTGGAGATCAAGCACCCGGCCGGGTCGACCGGGGAGACCCTCACCTGCGACCTCGAACTCCTGGACCCGGACGGCCGGTTGCTGGTCCAGGTGACCGACTTCACGGTCAAGCGGATCAACGACGTCGAGGCGCTGCTGACCCAGATCGGGCAGACCGTCGCGGAGGCCGAGGCGGCCGGCGCGGACGCCGGGGCAGGTACCGGATTCGGCTCGACCGAGGCCGGTTCCGCCGGTTCTGCCGGGGCGCTGGCCGCGCTCGCCGAGGGCTTCGGCGAGCCGGAGGGCCGGGCCGCGTTCGCCCGGGTGCTGGCCCAGCCCGAACTCCCCGCCCAACTGGTCGTCACCCCGCAGGACTTCACCGCACTGCGGCGACTGGCCCGCTCGATCACCCCGGCACTGCTGGCCCGCGAGCTGGAGCAGCTGGCCCCGCTCGGCGGCAGCCACCCCCGGCCAGAGCTGGCGACCCCGTTCGTGGCGCCCGCCACCGAGCGGGAGGAGGCCGTCGCGGCGCTCTGGCGGGAGGTCCTGGGTGTCGAGGAGGTCGGTGTGCACGACGACTTCTTCGCCCTGGGCGGCCATTCGCTGGCCGCCGTTCAGATCAACACCCGGATCCGGAGCCGCTTCGGCACCGAACTCGACCTGCGGGACTTCTTCCACTCCCCCACCGTCGCCCACACCGTCGACCTGCTGGACGGGGGCGGCGGAACCGGGGGCGGCGACGGGGACACCATCGAGGCCCTGAGCCGCGCCGGGAACGGCGGAGAACCCGGTCACGAGGACCTCGTCGACGACGACCTGGACGACCTGGACAGCCCGGACGAGCTGGACGACCTCGACGGCCTGTCCGACGAGGAGGTGGAGGCCCGCCTCCAGGCCCTGCTCGCCGAGGAGACGGCCGACCGGGGGGACCAGGAATGAGCGCCCGCGACACCCACGGAACACCCGAGGACGGACGTGCGATGACCACCCCCGACCCCGCGACGCTCTCCGCCGCCGAGAAGCGCGCGCTCCTCGCCGAACGCCTGCGCCGCAAGAAGGCCGCCCGGCCCCGGGAGCACCGGTTCCCGGCCTCCTTCCCGCAGCAGCGGATGTGGTTCCTGGACCAGCTGACGCCGGGCGACACCGCCTACAACGTCTGCGGCGCCACCCGGATCCGCGGCCCGCTCGACCTGGACCTCTGGCGGCGCGCCGTCTCCGCGATCGCCCGGCGCCACGAGGCGCTGCGCACCACCTTCCGGGCGGTGGACGGCGAGCCCGTCCAGGTGGTCACCGAGGGCGCCGAGCCCGGCTTCGCCGTCGTGCCGTGCGAGCACCTGGCCGGTCCGGACGGCGAGGACGGCGTGCACGCCCTGGCCCGGGAGGAGTTCGCCCGCCCGTTCGACCTGGCCACCGGCCCGCTGGTGCGGATGCGCTTCCTGCGGCTCGCCGACGACGAGCACGTCCTGCTGCTGACCATCCACCACATCGCCGGCGACCTCTGGTCCACCTCGGTGTTCCTGGACGAGCTGGTCACGCTCTACGGCGCCTACGCGGGCGGCACCGAGCCCGCGCTGCCCGAACTGCCCATCCAGTACGCCGACTACGCGGTGTGGCAGCGCAAGCGGCTGGACGGGGACGGCGCGCGGGCCGACCTGGAGTACTGGAAGCGCACGCTCGACGGAGCCCCGGCCGCCCTGGAGCTGCCCACCGACCGGCCCCGCCCGCCCGTGCAGAGCACCCGCGGCGGCTCCCGCCCGTTCGCGCTGTCCGCCGAACTGATGGACCAGGTACGGGAGTTCAGCCGGGCCGAGGGCGTCACCCCGTTCATGACCCTGCTCGCCGCCTTCCAGGTGCTGCTGCACCGCTACACCCGGGAGGAGGACGTGGTCGTCGGCGTGCCGGTCGCCAACCGGGGCCGCCCCGAGGTCGAGCGGCTGATCGGCTACTTCGCCAATATGCTGGCGCTGCGCACCGACCTCTCGGGCGCGCCGTCCTTCCGTGAACTGCTGGGCCGGGTAAGGCCGGTGTGCCTGGGCGCGTTCGCCCACCAGGAGCTGCCGTTCGAGCGGCTGGTGGAGGAGCTGCACCCGCGCCGGGACCTCTCCCGCACCCCGGTGTTCCAGGTCTCCTTCGTGTTCCAGAACATCGCGATGCCCTCCTTCGACGTGGCGGGACTGCACCTGGAGCCGATCGAGGTGGCCGGCAGCACCGCCCGCTTCGACCTCGAACTCCAGGTCTTCGACCGCCCGGAGGGCCTGAGCGGCCGCTTCGAGTACAACAGCGACCTGTTCGACGCCGCCACCGTCGACCAACTGGCAGGCCACCTACGGCTGTTGGTGGAGCAACTGCTCGCCGAACCCGACCGCCCGGTGGGCGCGGTGCCGATGCTCGCGGCCGAGGAGGAGCGGTGGCTGCGCGAGCAGGGCAACGACACCCGCCGGGAGTGGCCCGACCGGGCCCCGGTGCACCGCCTGTTCGCCGAGCAGGCCGCCCGCACCCCGGCGGCCGAGGCGGTGCGCTGCGGCGCCGAGGCGCTGGACTACGCGGAGCTGGACCGGCGCTCCGACCGGCTGGCCCGCCGCCTCCGCCGGCAGGGCGTGGGCCGGGACGTCCTGGTGGGCGTGTGCACCGAGCGCTCGGTCGACCTGGTGGTGGCGCTGCTGGCGGTACTGAAGTCGGGCGGCGCGTTCGTCCCGATCGACCCGGAGTTCCCGCCGGAGCGGATCGCGTACATGCTGGCCGACTCCGGCCTGCCGGTGCTGCTCACCCAGCGGCCGGTGGCGGAGCGGCTGCCCGCGACCGCCGCCGAGGTGCTCTGCCTGGACGAGCCGGAGGAGGAGGAAGAGGAGCGACCCGGGCACGCGGAGGACGAGACCGCCCCGGTCACCGGGGAGGACGACCTCGCCTACGTCATCTACACCTCCGGCTCGACCGGGCGGCCCAAGGGCGTGCAGGTCCCGCACCGGGCGCTGGCCAACTTCCTGCGCTCGATGCGGGAACGCCCGGGCCTGACGGCCGAGGACACCCTGCTCGCCGTCACCACCCACTCCTTCGACATCTCGCTGCTGGAACTGCTGCTCCCGCTGGTCACCGGCGCCCGGGTGG
>NZ_JZWY01000905.1:0-429 GCF_000966955.1 Streptomyces sp. NRRL S-495 | reverse complement strand
TGGTCGCCGAGCGCGGCGCGGCCGCCGACGGCGAGCAGCTGTCCCGGCTGCTGACCGCCTCCGGGGCGAGCGTCGTCCAGGCCACCCCGTCCACCTGGCGGATGCTGCTGGACGCGGGCTGGCCGGGCGCGCCCGGGCTGAAGGCGCTGGCGGGCGGCGAGGCGCTGCCCGCCGAACTGGCCCGGCGGCTGCGGGCCGGCGGGGTGGAGCTGTGGAACATGTACGGGCCCACCGAGACCACCATCTGGTCGGCGGTGGCCGAGGTCGGGGACGGGCCGATCGCGATCGGCGCGCCGATCGCCAACACCGAACTGCACGTGCTCGACGAGCAGGGCCGGCTGACACCGCCCGGCGTGCCCGGCGAGCTGTACATCGGCGGGGCCGGCCTGGCCCGGGGCTACCTCGGCCGGCCGGAGCTGACCGCCGAGC
>NZ_JZWY01000913.1:0-1727 GCF_000966955.1 Streptomyces sp. NRRL S-495 | reverse complement strand
GTGCGGGCCACCCGGCTCGGGCTGCTCGAACACGACGGCCGGGAGGCGAAGGAGGTCGCGGCGGCGAAGGAGGCCAGGGAGGTGCGGGCGGCGAAGGGCTGAGTCCGGCGCGGGCTCCGGCGCGGGGCGGCAAGTCCGTTCACAGCAGCCCCCGTTCGGCGGCGATCCGGGCGGCGTCGAAGCGGTTGCGCCCGTCGAGCTTGCGCATCGCGCCCGAGGTGAGGTTGCGGACCGTCCCGGCGGCCAGGTAGAGCTCGCGGGCCACCTCCTTCACCGAGGCACCGGTCGCGGTGAGCCGGAGGATCTCGCGTTCCCGCGCGCTCAGCACCTGCTCCGCGACGGCCGTCCGGACCGCCGGCCCGTCGGGCGCCGGTTCGGCCTCGCCCGGGGCCGGGCGGCCGCCCGCGGCGGCGTCCCGGATCGCGTCGACCAGGCGGGGGATCTTGGTCTGCTTGGTGACGACCCCGAGCGCCCCCGCCGACACCGCCCGGTCCACCAGGGTCCGGGTGGGCCGGGCCGCCATCAGGACGACCCGGCAGTCGGGTAAGCGTTTCCCGAGCTCCCGCACCAGGCGGAAGCCGCCCTGTGCGGTGCCCATGCCCAGCACGGCCACGTCCGGCCGGCGGCGGACCGCGACCGGGACGACCATCGAACTCCGGTTCACCGCCCCCACGACCTCGAAGTCCTTCACGGACGCGAGCACCTCGGCGATCGCGTCCAGGGGCAGCAGCTGCTCGTCGGCTATCAACACACGAATGGTCATCACTAGGTCTCCCCCGAGGATCCCGTGAACGGAACTCATGGTGATCGTTGCGGCCGCGCCCCAGTGTGTGGCGGACGGCCCGCTCCCGTCGACGGCACCCGGGCGTCCGGGTGCGGACATGTCCTCAGCAGGACCGGTGGGTCTACGCGTGTCATTCGGTGACCCCTCAACTTATCCCGGGTCCGGCGGCCGACCCGACGCCCGCGGGCAGGGACGTGACAAGTGTCAGTAAAAGCAGGTCAAAGCCTTGTCGCCGGAGACCGGCCGGGACCACGATGCGCACTGGTGATCGACTGCCGCGTGGGGCCCGTCCGCCCCGCGCGGCCCCCGTCACCCGCTGCCCCCCGACCCCTCCGCCGGCCCGAAAGCCGGCCCGAAAGCCGTCCCCCCGACGCCCGACCGGCCCGCGCGACACCCTCCCGCGCGGCTGCCACGGTCCCGCCAGTCACCCGGTTCCCCGGCCGCTCCCGGCCGTGCCGACCCGACACCGCCCGCGCGGCACCCTCCCGCGCGGCACCCGTCCGCCCCGACCGCTGCCCGTGCCCCGCCGGCACCCCGCCCCAGCGTGCCCCCGCACGCCCCGGGCCGGGCGCCGGCCCGTGCCCGGACCGGCTCACCACGTGCCCGAGGAAGAGGACATGCACACAGACCCTGTGGTCCAGGACCCGACCCAGGCCCTGGCCGTCGTCGGCATGGCGGGACGGTTCCCCGACGCCCCGGACGTCGAGAGCTTCTGGCGGCTGATGATGGAGCGGCACGACGCCATCGGCCCCGTCCCCGCGACCCGTTGGGACGCCACCGCCCAACTCGACCCGCAGCGCGAGATCCAGGCCGTCGGCGGATTCCTCACCGACGTCGACCGGTTCGACGCCACCTTCTTCGGCATCTCCCCCCGCGAGGCGGAGATGCTCGACCCGCAGCAGCGGCTGATGCTGGAGGCCGCCTGGCGGGCGCTGGAGGACGC
>NZ_JZWY01000904.1:0-2355 GCF_000966955.1 Streptomyces sp. NRRL S-495 | reverse complement strand
GGGCCGGCCGGAGCTGACCGCCGAGCGGTTCGTCCCGCACCCGTTCGGGGCGGGCCCGCAGGACCGGCTGTACCGCACCGGGGACCTGGTGCGCCGCCGGCGGGACGGCGGCATCGAGTTCCTCGGGCGGCTGGACCACCAGGTGAAGGTGCGGGGCTTCCGGATCGAGCTCGGCGAGATCGAGAGCGAGCTGGCCCGGCGGCCCGAGGTCGGCCACGCGGTGGTGACGGTCCGGGAGGACGTCCCCGGTGACCAGCGACTGGTGGCGTACGTGGTGCCGGCGGCCGACGGGGGCTCCGGCCCGGCGGAGGAGTGGCCGGACCAGGTCGAGGAGTGGCGCCGGATCTGGGACACCGCCTACGACGACCCGGACGACGGCCCCGCCACCACCACGGCCCCCGCCGCCGCCGGTATTCCGGCCGAGGCCCGCCCCCGCTCGGTGCTGGAGATCGGCTGCGGCACCGGCCTGATCCTCCAGCGGGTCGCCCCGAAGGTCGAGCACTACTCGGGCACCGACATCTCCGAGGTCGCCCTCACCGGCCTGCGCGAGGTCGTCGACGGCGCCGGTGACACCCTCGGCGAGGTCGCGCTGCACCTCTGCGCGGCCGACCGGCTCGACCGGCTGCCCGAGCGGCTCTTCGACGTGATCGTGCTCAACTCGGTGGTCCAGTACTTCCCGGACGAGCGCTACCTGCTGCGGGTGATCGAGGGCGCGCTGCCCCGGCTCGCGCCGGGCGGCTCGCTGTTCCTCGGCGACATCCGCAGCCTGCCGCTGCTGGAGTCCTTCCACCTGTCGGTCCAGCTCGCCCACGCCGAACCGGGCCTGCCGCCCGCCCAGTTGCTCGCCCGGACCCGCCGCCGCCTGGCTGAGGACGAGGAACTCGTCTTCGACCCCGCGCTGTTCACCGCGCTGCCGAGCCGCTTCCCGGCCGTCCACGAGGTCCGGGTGCTGCCCAAGCGGGCCGCCACCGCCAATGAGCTGACACGCTTCCGCTACGACGTCGTCCTCACCACCGCACCGGACGCCACCGGACCGGACGCCACCGCCGCACCGGCCGCCACCACCGCACCGGAGGCCACCGCCGCGCCGGAGGCCCCGCCGGTGGACCCGCTGGACTGGGCCACCGAGGGCCTGACCGTGGCCGCCCTGCGCGAGCGGCTGGCGACCCGGCGGCCCCCGCTGCTCGCCGTCCGCGGCGTGCCCAACTCCCGCCTGCGCGAGCTCGCCGACACCCTCGGACGGCTCGACGAAGGCCCCGAGCCGCCCGCGGACCGGCCCGAGGCCGTGGACCCCGAGGAGCTCTGGGCCCTCGGCGAGGCGCTCGGCTACCGGATCGACCTCGACTGGTCCGAGCACGGCCCGGACGGCGCGCTCACCCTGCTCGCCCGCCGCCTCGACGCCGACGGCGGGCCCGCGTCCCTCGTCCCGAGCACCGTCCCGCCGCCGGCGACGGAGCCGGACTGGGGCCGCCTCGTCAACGGCACCCGGCGCCGGCTCGCCCGCCGGCTCGTCCCGGTGCTGCGCTCCGCCCTGGCCGAACGCCTGCCCGGCTACATGGTCCCCTCGGCGTTCGTCCTGCTGGACGCGCTGCCGCTGNNGTGTACGTCGCCCCGCGCGACGAGCGCGAGGAGGCGCTCTGCGCGCTGTTCGCCAAGGTGCTCGGGGTGCCGGCGGTCGGCGTCCACGACAGCTTCTTCGACCTGGGCGGCCACTCGCTGCTCGCCACCCGGCTGGTCTCCCAGATCCGGGCCGCCCTGGGCGCCGAGGTCCAGGTCCGGGCGCTGTTCGAGACCCCGACGGTGGCCGGACTGGCCGACCGCCTCGCCGCCGACGCCGCCGACGGCGCCGACCGGGCCCCCGGGGCGCCCCGCCCGGCACTGGCCCCCGAGGCCCGGCCCGCCGAACTGCCGCTGTCCTTCGCCCAGCGCCGGCTGTGGTTCCTCGACCGGCTGGAGGGCCCCTCCGCCACCTACAACATCCCGATGGCGGTGCGGCTGACCGGCCCCCTGGACGCCGACGCCCTGCGGGCCGCGCTCGCCGACGTGGTGGAGCGGCACGAGGCGCTGCGCACCGTCTTCCCCGACACCGGCGGGGTACCGCGGCAGCACGTCCTCGACCCGGCCGCCGCCCGCCCGGTGCTGACCGTGACCGCACCACCGGAGGCCGGGACCGCCGCAGCCGTACGCGCCGCCGCGCGGCACAACTTCGACCTCGCCCACCGGATCCCGCTGCACGCCGAGCTGCTGGTGCACGGCCCGGAGCGGCACACGCTGGTCCTGGTGGTGCACCACATCGCCGCCGACGGCTGGTCCGTCGCCCTGCTCGGACGCGACCTCGCCACCGCCTACACCGCG
>NZ_JZWY01000901.1:0-254 GCF_000966955.1 Streptomyces sp. NRRL S-495 | reverse complement strand
GTCAGCCGGTCAGCCGGTCAGCCGGTCACCCGGTCAGCCGGACGCCGGCACCGGCGCGCCGGTGCCGCCCGGCGCGCCGCCGTAGACCTCGATCTCGTAGAGCGAGTAGCCCCAGGAGGTCCCTCGTGCGGTGCCGTACATCCGGATGTACCGGCCGGAGCCGGACAGGCCGGTGAGGTCCTGGACGCCGCCGGTGCCGGACGTGACGGAGGCGATGGTGCGCCAGGTGGCGCCGTCGTCGGACACCTGGATCC
>NZ_JZWY01000900.1:0-3768 GCF_000966955.1 Streptomyces sp. NRRL S-495 | reverse complement strand
GCCGTAGGCGGTCTCCCACCGCAGCACGACACGGTTCACCGCCTGCGTCGAGCCCAGGTCGACCTGCAGCCACTGCGGGTCGCCGTAGGCGCTCGACCAGCGGGTGCCGCCGTCGCCGTCGGTGGCGAACGCGGCGGGGAAGTCGGGGGTCTCGGTGCTGGAGGCGGTGGTCGGCCGGTTGCGGGCCAGGTTGCCGGGTCCGCCGGTGCCGGGCCAGGCGGGGTTGTGGCCGACGGCGGCGGCGATCGGGACGAACGACGCGTAGGCGGCTGTCGGCCTGGGTGATCCCCAGGTCTGCTGGGCGAGTCCCCGGAGCGGGTACATGATGCCGGCGGCGATCTGCGCCTCGGTCTCGGCGGCGGGGTTGTCGCACCAGACGTGGATCAGCGAGCCGGGGTTCCCGGTCGGGTCGGTGAGGGTCCGGCCGCCCTGGAAGAGGTCCGGCGTCCAGGTCTCGTACATCCACCTGGTGTCGGGCTTGGCGCCGCCGAGCACGTAGTAGGTCGGGGTCCAGGACTCGTTGGCGACCCGGTGCCCGGCGGCGGCCAGCTGCTGGGGGGTGAGGCCGTAGTCGTACCAGTACTCGACCAGGATGCCGGGGTCGGGGGCGACGGTGCCGTCACCGGCCTTGATCCCGTCGTTCCACATCCGGGTGGTCTTGCCGGCGGCCCGTACCAGTGCGTCGGACCAGTTGACGAAGCCGTAGTAGGTGTCCTTGGCGGTCGCGTTCGCGCCGTAGTGGGCGCGGGCGTAGGCGAGCAGCTGGGGGTAGCGGCTGTAGTCGTCGACGTACTCGTCGGCGCCGATGTGCCAGTAGGGGGCGGGGAACAGCGGCAGGTACTCGTTGATCAGGTCCTTGATCAGCGTGTAGGCCCCGGGGTTCGAGAGGTCGATGAAGGCGGGGTCGGCCACGCCGGAGCTGTTGCGCAGCGCGAGTTCGGGGTGGGCGGCCAGGATCGGGTTCATGTGCCCGGGGGTGTCGATCTCGGGGACGATGGTGATGTGGTACTTCCGGCCGAGGGCGACCAGGTCGGCGATGTCCTGCTTGGAGTAGTGGTCGGCGGAGACGATCTCCGGGTGGGTGGAGCTCTCCAGGCGGAAGCCGTAGGTGTCGGACAGGTGGAAGTGGAAGTAGTTGAGCTTGAGGTAGGCCAGCTCCTTGATGTGCTGCTTCACCCAGTCGACGGTGAAGTACTTCCGGCCCTGGTCGATCATCAGCCCGCGTTCGGTCTTGGCCGGCCAGTCGACCGCCGTCCCGGCCGGCACGGTGGCCGCCTGGTGGAGCAGTTGGAGGAGCGTCCGGGTGCCGTAGAACGCGCCGGTGGTGGTCCCGGCCCGGACGGTGGCCGAGGCGGCGACGGTCAGCCGGTAGCCCTCGGCGGGCAGGGTGTCGTCGCCGAGGGTGAGGGCGATGTCGCCCGCGCCGGCGGTGCCGACGACCACCGGGACGTGACGGCCCGCCAGCAGGCCGAGGTCGTCGGCGAAGGTGGCGGCGTCCTCGGCGAGTCGGGCTCCGTGGACGGGGTCGAGGACGATCCGGCTCGCGGTGGTGAAGGTGTACGAGCCGCTGTCGGCGGTCCACTGGCGCAGCGCGGGCACGGTCTGCGGTGGCGCGGCGGCGGCGGTGCCGGCGGCCGCGGTGGCACGGTCGGCGGACGCCGAGCCGGGCAGGACGAGGGCCGCCGCGGTGCAGACGACCACGGTCAACAACCTGAGCAGTCTCATGGGGAGCTCCGGAGGCAGGCGGGGGAGACCCGGGGACGGAGGAGCGGACGTCGGGCGGGCCGGGGATCGGCCGGGGCGAAGGCCCGGTCCCGGGTGGCCGCATCAGGGACGAACTCGCACCAGTGCAACGCAGAGTCGGTGATCGAGTCAACAGCTGCTCGAAACGCGGCTGGATCGCGCATGATCGCGCACAGTTGTTGACGCGGGGAGGATTCCAGGGCCCGAGGACCGGCCTGCGCACTGCCCGGCCGCTGTCGTCGACTTCGTCATCGTCGACCACAGGTGACCGGACCTCGCCCGGTCGGGTGGCGCGGGTCCCTCCTGCGCTCCCACCGGGTCCGCCCCGTTCCCCCACCGCCGGGTCCGCCCCAGCCCCCGCCGGGACCGCCCCGGCTGCCCGGAAGCTTGCCACGGGGTCGATGGTTACGTAAACATAGTCGCAGGGGCAGGCTCACTGCCGCACCGCATCCCTTCACACAGGAGCAAGACGCGCATGCCCGTTCTCCAGACAGACCAGGCCGGTTTCCTGCTCGACGGCCAACCCTTCCGGCTGCTGTCCGGCGGGCTCCACTACTTCCGGGTCCACCCCGCGCAATGGGCGGACCGGCTGCACAAGGCCCGGCTGATGGGCCTCAACACCGTCGAGACCTACGTGCCCTGGAACCTCCACCAGCCGCGGCCGGAGCAGTTCCGGCTGGACGGCGGGCTCGACCTGCCCCGGTTCGTCGAGCTGGCCGCCGCCGAGGGCCTGCATGTGCTGCTGCGCCCCGGCCCCTACATCTGCGCCGAGTGGGAGGGCGGGGGCCTCCCGTCCTGGCTGCTCGCCGAACCCGACATCCGGCTGCGCTCCCGCGACCCCCGCTTCCTGGCCGCCGTGGACGACTACTTCCGCCGCCTGCTCACCCCGCTCCTGCCGTACCTGGCCTCGCGGGGCGGTCCGGTCCTGGCCGTCCAGGTGGAGAAGTTCTGGATCGGCTGGTTCGACCGCTGGGGTGCCGCGCACGTGGTCCGCGATGCCGACGAGGCGGCCCGGGAGCTCGACGACCTGCTCTCCGCCGGTGCCTCGGTCAACTTCTACATGCTCCACGGCGGCACCAACTTCGGCTTCACCAACGGCGCCAACGACAAGCACACCTACCGGCCGACCGTGACCTCCTACGACTACGACGCGCCGCTGGACGAGGCCGGGGACCCGACGGCGAAGTACACCGCGTTCCGCGAGGTCATCGCCAAGCACGCCCCCGTGCCCGAGGAGCCGGTGCCCGCGCGCGGCCCCAAGCTCGCCCTTCCCCCGGTCGTGCTGACCGAGAGCGCCGACCTGCTGCCGAACGCCGCCGTCCTCACCACGGCCGCCGTCCGGTCGCCCCGGCCGCTCACCATGGAGGAGCTGGCGCAGGACTTCGGGTTCGTGCTGTACGAGACCGTGCTGCCGACCGCCGGCCCGGTGCTGCTGGAGGTCGAGCAGGTCCGCGACCGCGCCCAGGTCTTCGTCGACGGGCAGCCCGTGGGCGTCCTGGAGCGGGAGAACCACGAGCATGCCCTGGCCTTCACCGCCCCCGCGGCCGGGAGCACCCTCGCGGTCCTGGTGGAGAACCAGGGGCGGGTCAACTACGGTCCCGGCATCCACGACCGCAAGGGGCTGCTCGGCCAGGTCCTCCTCGACGGTGCCGAACCCGCCGAGTGGAGCTGCCGCCCGCTCCCGCTGAGCAGCCTGGCGGACGTCCCCTTCGCGGCCGGCGCGCGGACGCCCGTCGGGCCCGCCTTCCACCGCGGCCGCTTCGAGGTCGCCGAGCCCGCCGACACCTTCCTCCACCTGGAGGGCTGGACCAAGGGCAACGCCTGGGTCAACGGCTTCCCGCTCGGCCGCTACTGGTCCCGGGGGCCGCAGCGTTCGCTGTACGTCCCCGCGCCGGTCCTGCGGGCCGGGACCAACGAGGTCGTGGTGCTCGAACTCCACTCCGCTCACCGCGCCCGCACCGTCGAATTCCGCGGGACGCCGGACCTCGGCCCGATCGGGGAATGACGGGGAGCGGCCGGAGGCCC
>NZ_JZWY01000899.1:0-8185 GCF_000966955.1 Streptomyces sp. NRRL S-495 | reverse complement strand
CCGCGTCCACGCACAACTTGCCCACCCGGGCGAAGTCCTGACGCATCGTCGTCAGCGGCGGAATGAAGGAGGCCGCCTCGGCGATGTCGTCGAAGCCGACGACGCTCACGTCCTCCGGGACCCGCAGGCCCCGCTCGTGGAAGGCCCGCAGCACACCCAGGGCCATCTGGTCGTTGGCGACGAACACGGCGGTGCAGTCGGCCTCCTCGGCGAGCCGCAGCCCCGCCTCGTACCCGGACTCGGGCGTCCAGTCACCGCGCTGCGCCGGCGGCACCCGTCGTCCCTCCTCGCGCAGCACCGCCTGCCAGGCGTCCGACCGGCGGTCCGCGGCGAAGGACTCCGCCGGGCCCGACACGTGCCAGACCGTCTCGTGCCCGAGGTCGAGCAGGTGCTGCACGGCGGTGCGGGCTCCCTGCCGCTGGTCGGTGTCGACGACGGGGAAGCGCCCGGTGGCGTCGGAGTCGACCACGACCACCTTGACGTGCGGAGGGAGGGTCGGTGCGGTCGTGTCGAGCAGGTGCACCTCCATGATGAGGACGACGGCGTCGACGGCCAGCTCGTCGAGCCGGGTGAAGGCGCCGCGGACGTTGTCCTGGGTCGGGGCGTCGAGGGGGATCAGCGTGACGGCGTAGCCGGCGTGGGCGGCCGAGCCCGCGATGGCCTCCAGGGTCCGGACGTTGCCGGTGCTGGACAGGCCCATGGTGATCACGCCGATCGCCCGGAACTCCCCGCGCTTGAGGGCGCGGGCGGCGCTGTTGGGCCGGTAGCCGAGCTCCTTCATGGCGTCGAGGACCTTCTGGCGGGTGCTGTCGATGACGGCCGGGTCGCCGTTGGAGACGCGCGAGACCGTCTGCGAGGAGACCCCGGCGAGGGCGGCGACGTCCGCCATCGAGACGCGTCGGGCCCGGCCCCGGCCGCCGGGTGCCCGGCCGACCTCCGCGGCGGCCGTGCGGCCTGCCTTCGGCCCGGATCCCGCGCCTCCCGGGCGCGCGTCGTCCGACCGGTCGCTCGCATGCTTGCCCGTCACCGGATTCCTCTCGTTCGTCGCTGCTTCGTGCTTGACGCTCCTCATCGGGAGTGCCACGATCGCCACACCGATGATTACGTAAACATCCTTCGTTGGCCAGTCGCCACGGAGCCGTTCACCGGTCCCCGGGCGCTCGCCACCCGTCCTCCGCCACCGCACTTCCAGGTCACCGATGCAAGGACCCCCGCCATGACGCTCCTCTCGACGCGCGCGACGGAAGCACCACCCCCGCGCCGACCACGTCCCCGCCTCCGGCTGCGCAAGGAGGCCCTCGTGGGCTGGGGCTTCGCCGGCCCGTTCGTCGCGGTGTTCGGCCTCGTCTTCCTCGCCCCGATCGGGTACGCGCTGTACCTGAGCCTCTTCAAGGACCGGCTCATCGGGGGCACCTCCTTCGTGGGCCTCGACAACTACGGCGAGGCGCTCGCCGACACCCGCTTCTGGGAGGGCCTGGCCAGGGTAGGACTCTTCCTCCTGGTCCAGGTGCCCGTGATGCTGGGTGCCGCGCTGCTGGTCGCGCTCGCGATCGACAGCGGCCGACTCTACGGCAGGACCTTCTTCCGGGTCGCGGTCTTCCTCCCGTACGCCGTCCCCGCCGTCGTCGCCAGCCTGATCTGGGGCTTCATGTACGGCACCCGCTTCGGCCTGGTCGGGAACATCAACGACGCCCTCGGGGTCACCCTGCCCGACCCGCTCTCGCCGTCCCTGGTCCTCGCCTCCATCGGCAACATCGTGACCTGGGAGTTCGTCGGCTACAACATGCTGATCTTCTACTCGGCCCTCAAGGTCGTCCCCCGCTCGCTCTACGAGGCGGCGGCGATCGACGGTGCGGGGGAGTGGCGGGTGATCCTCTCCGTCAAACTGCCGGCCATCCGCAGCGCCCTGGTGATCGCGACGATCTTCTCGATCATCGGCAGCTTCCAGCTCTTCAACGAGCCCAGCATCCTCCAGAAGCTCGCCCCCAACGCGATCACCAGCGACTTCACCCCCAACCTCTACACCTACTCGCTGTCCTTCGCGGGCCAGCAGCACAACTACGCGGCCACTGTGGCCATCGTGATGGGCGTGATCACCGCGGTCATCGCCTACACCGTCCAGCTGCGCGGCATGCGGAAGGGCTGAGCCGATGACCACCCCTCCCGTCCCCGCCCCCACGTCCGCAGCGGCGGCCACCCCCGCCGCCTCCGCGTCCGTCCCCGCCGCCTCCGCGTCCGTCCCTGCCACCTCCGCGTCCGCCCTCGCCACCGTCGCCCCGTCGGCCGCCCGCTCCGCCCCGAAGCGCCGCCGGCGAAACCCCCGGACCCCGCTGAGCCCCCGCCCGAGCGTCCCGCTCACCCTGGTCACCGGACTGGTCCTGGTCTACACCCTGCTCCCGCTCGCCTGGCTGTTCATCAACGCGACCAAGGACCAGAAGGGGCTGCTGAACTCCTTCGGGCTCTGGTTCGCCGACGACGTCAACCTCTGGGACAACATCACCCGGACCCTCTCCTACGACGACGGCGCCTTCGTCCGCTGGCTGCTCAACACCCTGCTCTACGTGGTCGCCGGTGCGGGCGGCGCCACAGTCCTCGCCGTCCTCGGCGGCTACGCGCTCGCCAAGTTCGCCTTCCCGGGCCGCCGCGCGGTCTTCGCGGTCGTCATCGGAGCCGTGGCCGTGCCCGGCACCGCGCTGGCCGTGCCCACCTTCCTGATGTTCAGCAAGATGGGCCTGACCAACACCCCGTGGGCCGTCATCATCCCCTCCCTGATCTCCCCGTTCGGCCTCTACCTGATGTGGGTGTTCGCCGCCGAGGCCGTCCCCACCGAACTCCTGGAGGCCGCCCGGATCGACGGCTCGGGCGAGCTGCGCACCTTCTTCCGCATCGCCCTGCCGCTGCTCATGCCGGGGACGGTGACCGTGCTGCTGTTCTCGATGGTCGCGACCTGGAACAACTACTTCCTGCCGCTGATCATGATCAAGGACCCCGACTGGTACCCGCTCACCCTCGGGCTCAACGCCTGGAACGCCCAGGCGCAGACCGCCGGCGGCGAGCCCGTCTTCGATCTCATCATCACCGGTTCCCTGCTCACGATCGTCCCGATCGTGGCGGTGTTCCTGCTGCTCCAGCGGTACTGGCAGTCCGGCCTGGCCGCGGGCAGCGTCAAGGAGTGACCGCACCACCCGCACCGCTTCCTCTCCCACGCACCACCTGAACCACCCGCACCACCCCCTCTCCCACCCTCATCGTCAGGAGCTCCCCCCATGCGTATGAGCACTCCCGTCACCCGCAGACTGCTCGGCGCCGTCGCCGTGGTGTCCGCACTCGCCCTCGGCGCAACGGCCTGCGGTTCCGGCGGCACGGACGACGGCTCCGGCTCCGCGGGGCCGAAGGACGTCGCCGCCGCGCTGGAGAAGGGCGGCAAGGTGACGGTGTGGGCCTGGGAGCCCACGCTGAAGAAGGTCGCGGAGGACTTCGAGAAGAAGTACCCGAAGGTCGACGTGGAACTCGTCAACGCCGGGACCGGCGACAAGCAGTACACCGCCCTGCAGAACGCGATCGCGGCCGGCTCCGGTGCGCCCGACGTGGCCCAGATCGAGTACTACGCCCTCGGCCAGTTCGCGATCGGCAAGTCCGTCGAGAACCTCGCCCCGTACGGCGCCGACAAGCTCGCCGCAGGCTTCACCCCCGGCCCGTGGAACGCCGTCCACCGCGACGGGGCCGTCGACGCCCTGCCGATGGACTCCGGCCCCATGGCGCTCTTCTACAACAAGAAGGTCTTCGACCAGCACGGCATCGCCGTGCCGTCCACCTGGGACGAGTACGTGGACGCGGCCCGCGCCCTCCACAAGGCCGACCCCAAGATCTTCATCACCAACGACACCGGTGACGCGGGCTTCGCCACCAGCCTGATCTGGCAGGCCGGTGGCCGCCCCTACAAGACCAAGGGCACCGAGGTCACCGTCGACTTCGGCGACCAGGGCACCAGGACGTACGCCGGCACCTGGCAGAAGCTCCTCGACGAGAAGCTGGTCGCGCCGATCAGCTCCTGGAGCGACGCCTGGTACAAGGGCCTGGCCGACGGGACCGTCGCCACCCTGGCCATCGGCGCCTGGATGCCGGCCAACCTCGCCTCCGGCGTCGCGGCCGCCTCCGGCGACTGGCGGGTCGCCCCGCTGCCGCNGGCGGGACGGCGAGTGCGGAGAACGGCGGCAGCTCGCTGGCCGTGCCGAAGGCCGCCAAGAACAAGGAACTCGCCTACGCCTTCACCGAGTTCGCCACCACGGGCGAGGGCGCGAGCAGCCGGGTCGCCGCAGGAGCCTTCCCCGCGACCAAGGCCGACCTGGAGTCGCCGGCCTTCCTGGACACGGCATTCCCGTACTTCGGCGGGCAGCAGGCCAACCGGATCTTCGCCGACTCCGCCCGCAACGTCGGCACCGACTGGTCCTACCTGCCCTTCCAGGTGTACGCGAACTCGGTCTTCAACGACACCGTCGGCAAGGCGTACGTCTCCTCCACCACGCTCACGGCCGGCCTGAACGCCTGGCAGGAGACCAGCGTCAAGTACGGCAAGGACCAGGGGTTCACCGTCAACAAGTAGTCGTCGAGGCGTCAGCTGCCGCCCCGGCCCCGCACTGCCGGTCGATCCCGGCAGTGCGGGGCCGACGCCGTCCGGTACGCGGCGGGCGTCCCGTGTGCGGCCGCTCCGACGAGGGTCCCCGCGCGGCCCGACGAACCCGCTGGTGGGCGGCCCGGCCCGAGGAGCACGGCGACCCGTTGGTAGCCTGCACCACCGTGATGCGCCCATGGATCCTGCCGTTGCTGTTCGTGCTCTGCGGCTCATTCGTAGCCGCCGGGCTGGTCCTCTCCGGGAGCCCCGGCACGGCGGCAGGGCTCCTGGCGGCGTTCCTGGCGCTCGCCGGTGTGAACTCGCCCTTGATCTTTCCGAGGTCGGTGGGTGCGGCGGAGGCGCAGCGCCGCAGCGCGGTCGACGGCCGACCGGTGATCTACTGGCGGCCGGGCTGCAAGTACTGCATCCGGATGCGCGTCCGGCTGGGCCGCAGCGCCCACCGGCTGCACTGGGTCGACATCTGGCGCGACCCGGCGGGCGCCGCGGCGGTGCGGGCGGCCAACGACGGCAACGAGACCGTGCCGACCGTCGTTGTGGCTGGACGGCCCCGTACCAACCCCGAGGTCGAATGGGTGCGGGAACAGCTCTCCCGATCCAGGTGATCCACGGTGTCGTGCAGGACGGATCGCGGCCCCGGCTGTGCCGCGGGACGGAACGTCCTTGTGCGTCGCGATCCAGATGGTCCAGCGCGCGATGAACGACGGCAAGGAGGCCGAACTGACGATGCCGTTGCACCTTTACGGACACCGGTAGGCGCCGCGCGGCTTCCGGTCGGCCCCGGCCCCGGGCCGTCGGTCGACACCGGTCGACGTGTCACCCGGTGGGTGGACATGCCGCTGCGGCCCGTGGCCCGTGGCCCGTGGCCCGTCGCCCGGGACCCGCGGTCCGTGGGTGGGGACCGACCGGGCCTGCCGCACAGGGCCGTTCGGCCCCGTGCGCGCGTGCAGCATCCGCGCCAGGGTGGGAGCGGCATCCAGGTTCGCGGCGGCCCGGTGCGGGGACCACGGAGCCGCACTCACCACGGGAGGTGGAGCATGTCCGCTGACGGTACGGCGGTGATCGAGCTCAGATCGCTCACCAAACGGTACGGCCGCAGCCTCGGCGTCGACGGCCTGGACCTCGACGTCGGCCGGGGCGAGGTGTTCGGCTTGCTCGGGCCGCACGGCGCGGGGAAGACCACGACGCTGCGCTGTCTGGTGGGGCTGCTCCGGCCGAGTGCGGGCGCGGTCCGGGTCCTGGGTCTGGACCCGGTGGCGGACCACCGGCGGGTGGCGCCGTCGATCGGCTACCTCCCGGGAGAGCTGCGGCTCTACCCCGAGCTCACCGGACGGCAGACGCTCGACCTGCTGGCGGACCTCCAGGGCGCGCCCGCGCCCAGGCAGGCCGAGCTCTGCGACCGGCTGAGGCTGTCCCGCGCGGACCTGGACAAGCGGGTCGCCGCGTACTCGCGGGGCATGAAGCAGAAGCTCGGACTCGTCCAGGCCCTGCAGCACCGGCCGTCCCTCAGCGTGCTGCTGAACGCCGCAGCCACAGCGACGGTCGCGCTCGGCGTCACGTTCTCGCCGGACCTGCGGGCCGCCGTCCCGATCGGCGGGGTGCTTGCGGCAGGGCTGCTCGGGTGCGGCTTCACGCTCTGTCTGACCGGGCCCGTGCTGGCCGTTTCCGCCGCGGGCCGACGCCGGGCGTCCGTCGTGGGGGCCACCGTGGTCCTCGGCGCGGTCGGCTTCGCGCTCAACTTCGTCGGCCTCGCCTGGGAACCGGCCGCGCCACTGCGGTACCTGAGCCCCTTCCACTACTACACGCCCGGCGACGCCCTGGCCCGGGGCACCGTGCCGTGGGTCTCGCTCGCCGTCCTCTCCGTCGTAGGACTGACCGGGCTGGCGGCCGCGTTCGTCCTGCTGGAGCGCCGGGACCTGGCGGCCTGAGCGGGCGGACGGCGCGGGCCCCGTCCGGCGGCCGGGACTGCCGACGGTGCTCAGCCGCGGCCGGGAGGTTCGTTGGCGAAGGCATCGGTCCGGCCGGCGCGCAGCAGTTGCTGCCCGAGGTCGACCAGGGCCCGGGCGGCCGCGTACTCGTCGCCGATCTCCGGGACCGGGGGGTCATGGGGGTTGTGGTGGGACTCGGTGCGGCTGTGGAGGGTGTTGTCGCCGGTGTCGAGGACGGCGTGGACCTTGGTCACGTCACCCTCCTCGAAGAGGTCGAGCTGCAAGGTCCAGCGCTTGGTGCGCATCGGCGTCGTGGTGTGTGTGCTCATCACCGTTCCGTCCTTTCGGGCACGGGGTTCTCAGTAGGGCATCAGTAGGGCCTCGGACGGCCCGACGGGCTGCGCAGGTCCGGCGGGGGCCCGGGGCGAGGGCGGTCGGGGCGTCCGGCGATCCTGGTCCGGGACGGTGGCATGGTCCGGGACGGTGGCACCGACGTTTCCGGTCGTCCCCGCACGGCCTGCCTCCCACGGGTGGCGCCGGGCCGCCCCAACCGCCGGTCGGGGTTCCTGCTCCGGGTCTCCGCGAAGGGGCACTACAGGAGGGCGGCGCCCCAGGCGCGGGCCCGGTCCAGCTCGCCCGCGCGGAGCGGGCCGTCGAGGCCTTCCACGACGAAGCCCTCGGGCTCGGCGACGACGTCGTAGTGGTGGTGCTCCAGACGGTGGGCGATACCGGGCGCGGCGCCGCCGCTGCCCGCGCCGGTTCCGCGGGTGTCGAAGGCGGCCGCGTAGGTGCCGTGCTCGGTGTCGGGGAGGTGGCGGAACCAGGTCCGCAGGCCCTGGCCCTCGGCGGCCTCGTGGGCCTCCCGGGCCGCCTCCTCGTGCCCTTCGCGCTTGGCCTCCGCGCTGGCGGCCATCCGGCGGCTCACCCCGGAGGACATCCCGTGCATATGGGTGGGTCCGCCGACCACCAGCAGGTCCGCGGACCTGGTCAGCTCGGCGTCGGCCTCGGCCACCGGAAGGCAGTCGACGGCCGCGGAGGGGTCGGCCCGGTGGATACCGTCGGCGATGGCCTCGGCGATCTCCCGGGTGTTGCCGTACATGCTCTCGTACACGATCACGGTGTGCATGGCTGTCACCTCTCGTCGGTTCTCACCGCTCGTCACCATTAGCCTGGCCCGGTGGGCGAGGTCCGGGGGTGGGCCGTTCGGTCCGGGTCCGGGGCCGAAGGGCCCGCCGAGGACGGTGCGGTCCGTCAGTCGGCGAACGGGTGACGGCCGACCCCGGTGGGCCGGTCGTCCTCCTCGTGCCGGAAGTGGTGGATCTGCGCGTCCGGGCCCGGCAGGTACTCCGTCACCCGGCCGGTGTCCGACCAGCGCACGTCGTACGGCGGACTCCCGTCGGGGTGGTGCAGGCCGACGACCTCGCCGTCCCGTCGCGCCGCGCCCGGCCGGGTCCCGCGGACGATGATGCGGTCGCCGACCGCCGCTCTCGTGTCGCTGTTCATCCCGTCCTCCTCGGACGCGGTCGAAAGGTGCGGTTCCTCCCCCTCTCTCCATGGCACCACTTCCGGCGCCACCGGGCAGGGGGCCGACCGGCCCCGGTCGCGGGCCCGCCGGACCCTGGTACCC
>NZ_JZWY01000898.1:0-1397 GCF_000966955.1 Streptomyces sp. NRRL S-495 | reverse complement strand
CGCCGGACCCTGGTACCCCGGTCGCAGCCGCGCAAGGCTGGGGGCGACGAACAGGCGGCCCCGCTCCGAGGAGGTGCGTCATGACCGCGCAGCAGCGTCAGGCCGCGCACACGCCGTTCCGCACCCAGGTCCGCCGCGCCTCCGGCCTCGACCGCAATCCGCTGTGCCGCCCGGTCGACCGGGCTCGGAGCCGCACGGCACTCGCCCTGCCGGTCGTCCTCGGGCTGCTGATCGCCGTGGGCGCGGTCGTGGCCGTGCTGGTGTTCCGGGTGGAGACGCACGCCGAGCAGGAGACGGCGAGGCACCGGCACGCCGTCACCGCGACGACGGTCGGTCCCGCGGTGACCGACGACCTCCGGACGGGAGGTGCCCGTGCCCACGCCCCGGCCCGATGGGCCTACCCGGTCGGGCCCGGTGGCGGCACCGTTCAGGTGAGCACGGGCACCCCGGTCGGATCGGCGGTGGCGATCCAGCTGGACGACAGCGGTGTTCCGGCGGCCGGGGCCCGGACCACCGCCGCGGTCCTCTCGGATGCCGGGATCCTCGGCGTCGGGACGGCCACCGGCCTGGTCTCCCTCGCCGTCGTCGGCCACACGGTGCACTGCCGCACCCTGGACCGGCGGGCCGAGCGGAGCTGGGAGCCGGACTGGGAGCGGGTGGAGCCCCTCTGGTCCCAGCGCCGGTGAACCCGACCCGGGCGGGCCGGACCCAGGGAATCAGAGGAGGGCCGGACCCCGGAATCAGAGCGGGAGGATCCTGGTCTCGCCGGGGCCCACGACGGCCGTGGTGCCGCGGCAGTGGATCCGGACCGTGCCGTGCCCGTCCGCCCCCAGCGCCACCGTGACGGCGCGCCGGTCGACCGTGATCACCACGCCCCGGTGCCCCCGGTAGCACAGCTCCAGTTCCAGCCGGCCCAGCGCCGACGGCAGGTGCGGGTCCAGCCGCAGCCCGTCCTCCCGGACCTCCAGCCCGGTGTAGCAGCGTTGCAGCAGGTCGACCGCCCCCGCCATCGCGCCGAGGTGGATGCCCTCCGCGGTGGTGCCGTGCTGGCTGTCCCGCAGATCGGCCACCAGGGCGTCGCGGAAGTAGCGCCAGGAGGCCCTGCGGTCCGCCCGGGTGAGCACCCACCCGCAGCTCCCCCTCCGCGAGGTGCAGGTCCGTGCGGCACACCCCACAGGCCTCGACCTCCACCAGGATCTCGTGCGGCCCCGGCTCCTCCAGCGGTCGCCGCTCCCGCACCAGCGGCCCCGGCCGGGTGCCGTCCAGTGGGCCCGGCCGGTCGACCACCAGGACCTCACCGATCAGGTCCGCTTCGAACTGGTGGCCGCGCTCGGCCCGACGGGGCCCATGGACGTCGACGTCCGGGCGGACGAGGGCCGGATCACCCTGTCCGGCAC
>NZ_JZWY01000897.1:0-3024 GCF_000966955.1 Streptomyces sp. NRRL S-495 | reverse complement strand
ACCCAGGGAGCCACGATGGACCCGACCGAACCCGCCGCGGCCGCGCGGCCCGTCCGGGTGTTCCTGCTGGACGACCACGAGGTGGTCCGACGCGGTGTGCGCGACGTGCTGGAGGCCGAGCCCGACCTGGAGGTCGTCGGCGAGGCCTCGACGTGCGCGCAGGCGCTGGCGCGGGTCCCGGCGCTGCGTCCGGACGTCGCCGTCCTCGACGTCCGGCTCCCCGACGGTGACGGGGTCACCGTGTGCCGGGAACTGCGGGACCGGATGCCCGGGCTGGTGTGCCTGATGCTGACCTCCTTCGACGACGACGACGCGCTGCTCGACGCGATCATGGCCGGTGCCGCCGGGTACGTGCTGAAGCAGGTCAAGGGCACCGACCTGCTCGGTGCGGTCCGGACGGTCGCGTCCGGGGAGTCGATGCTCGACCCGGCGACCACCCGGAAGCTGATGGAGAGCCTGCGCCACCACGAGGAGACCCCGACCGAGGCGGCCCTCGCCCAGCTGACCCCGAGGGAGCGGGAGATCCTCGCCCTGGTGGGGGAGGGGAAGACCAACCGGCAGATCGGGCAGGAGCTGTACCTCGCGGAGAAGACGGTGAAGAACCACGTCTCGCGGCTGCTCGCCAAGCTCGGCGTCGAACGACGACTGCAGGCCGCCGTCCTCGCCGCGCAGGCCGAACCCGAGCAGCACGCCCACCCTCGTCCGCGCTGACTCCGGCCGCAGCGGGCCGTGGCCGTTCGTACCCGGGTCGGGGGCCGACCGGCCCAAGCGCCGGCCGGGCGCCGGGCGCACGGTGGAAGTGAGGCAAGGAGCCTCGCCCCGCCCGTGCGGCCACGATGCCGCCAACACTTCCGGAGGCGGCCATGACCACCCTCGCCCTCGACGCCGCCGCGCTGGAGAGCCTCGTCGCCGCGGCGGTCGCGGCACCGTCGATCCACAACAGCCAGCCCTGGCGCTTCAGGCTCCGGCCGGAGAGCTCCGTCCTGGAGGTCCGCGCCGCCCGCGAACGGGCGCTTCCGGAGACGGACCCGGCGGGGCGCGCCCTGCACATCTCCGTCGGCGCGGCCGTGCTCAACCTGCGGGTCGCGGCCCGGCACCTCGGCTGGGCCCCGGAGGTCCGGCTGCTGCCGGACCCGTCCGATCCCGACCTCCTCGCCGGCGTGCGGCTGGACACTCCGGCAGCGGTCCGGCTTCCCGGCGGCGAGGCGCTGTACGAGGCGATCTGGCATCGCCACTCGATCCGCACGCCCTTCACGGGGGAGCCGGTCCCGCCGGCCGTCCTGGACGAGCTCGTGGTGGCCGCGCGCGCCGAGGACGCCCTCCTGGAGCTGCCCGGCCGCGAGGAGACGAACCGGATCCTGCAACTCACCTCGGAGGCGGAACGCCGCAACACCACCGAACGGGGCCAGCGGGCCGAGAGCCGCAACTGGGTCCACGGCGGCGACCTGCTGCCCTACGGCATCCCCACCAGGGCCCTCGGCCCGCAGGACCGCGACGCACGTCTGCCGATGCGGGACTTCACCGCCCTCCGTCCGGTCGGGCACGGGGTCTCCGCCACGTTCGAGGCCGAACCGCGGATCGCGGTGCTGGTGACCGGGCGCGACGAGCGGGCGGACTGGCTGCGCGCCGGGCTCGCCCTCGAACACGTCCTGCTCGCGGCCACCGTGCACGGGGTCCGGGCCTCGCTGCTCCACCAGGCCATGGAGTGGCCGTACCTGCGCTGGGCCACCCGCGAGCCCCACCACGGGCCCGGCCACGTGCAGATGCTGATCCGGCTCGGCTACGGCCCGGAGGGTGCCCCCGTCCCCCGCCTCGCGGTCCGCGACGTCCTCGAAACCGCAGCCGAGGAACCCCCTCCGATCCGGGGCGGGCGGAGCTAGGAATCCGCCAGCGGCACCCGCCAGACCAGTTCGGTGCCACCCTCGGCGCGGTTGCCCGCGGAGAACATGCCGCCCAGGGCGGCGGCCCGTTCGGCGAGGTTGGCCAGGCCGCTGCGGCGCCCGTCCTCGGGCAGGCCGACGCCGTCGTCGGTGACGGTCAGCGTGAGGTCCGCCCCCGCGGTGAGGGAGACCGCGACGGCGTCGGCGCCCGCGTGCCGGGCGGCGTTGGAGAGAGCCTCCTCCAGGACGGCCACCACCGCGTCGGCGAGCTCGCCCGGGACGGTGGCGTCGAGCAGGCCGGTCATCCGGACAGCGGGGGCGAAGCCGAGCGTCCGGGCGGCCCGCTCCACCACCTCGGTCACCCGGCCGCGCAGCCCGGTGGCGGCGGGGCCCGTCTCACGCATGCGCAGGCCGAAGATGGTGGCGCGGATGGTCCTGGCCGTCTCGTCGAGGTCGTCGATGGCCCGCAGGACGCGATCGGTCGCCTCCGGGTGGTCCATGAAGCGGATGGCGCCCTGCAGCGTCATCCCGGTCGCGAACAGGCGCTGGACGGCGAGATCGTGCAGGTCCCTGGCGATCCGGTCGCGGTCCTGGAGCAGCGAGATCTGTTCGGACTCCCGGCGCCGTTCGGCGAGTTCCATCGCCACCGCGGCCTGGCCGGCGAAGCCCAGCAGCGGTCTGGACTCGTCCTCGCCGAACAGCGGCGATCCGGCCGCCCGGGCGAGCATCAGCACACCCCGGACGCCGTGCTCGACGGTGCCGATCGGCACCGCGACGGCCGGGCCGAGCCCTCCCCAGCGCGGAGGCCCGGCCGTGACCCTCGGATCCGTCCGTACGTCGGCGCTGGTGACCAGCCCTCCCGCGAGAACGGCCGCCCCGGCGAAGGAACCCTTCACCGGGACGACCAGGCCCCGGTGCTGCTGCTCGCCCAGACCGGTGGCGGTCCGGACCTCCAGTTCGTCGGTCTTCGGGCGCGGTTGGGCGATCACCGCCAGGTCCGCCCGGGCGATCTCGGTGGCCCGGGACACCAGGAGGTCGAGCACCTCGTGCTCCGGGCTGCCGGACAGCAGCCTGCTGGTGATCTCCGCGCTTGCCGCCAGCCACCGCTCCCGCAGCCGGGCCTGCGCGTAGAGCCGGGCGTTGT
>NZ_JZWY01000896.1:0-17377 GCF_000966955.1 Streptomyces sp. NRRL S-495 | reverse complement strand
GCCGGGCGTTGTCGATGGCCACCCCGGCCGCGACGGCGAGGGTGGCGAGAACCGCCTCGTCGTCGGCGTCGAAGCCGCCGCCCCCGCGCTTCTCGGTGAGGTAGAGGTTGCCGAACACCTTGCCCCGGATCCGGATCGGGACGCCGAGGAAGGTGTTCATCGGCGGGTGGTGGGCCGGGAAGCCGTACGAGGCGGGGTGGTCGGCGATCCGGGTGAGCCGCAGTGGCTCGGGGTGCCGGATCAGTTCGCCGAGCACCCCGTGCCCGGACGGCAGCTCGCCGATCAGCTCCACCCGGTCGTCGGGGATCCCCACCGGGACGAACTGCGACAGCCGCTGGTCCTCCCCGACGACCCCCAGCGCGCCGTACTCGGCGTCCACCAGGGTCACGGCGGCCTCCACGATGTGCCGCAGCGCCTGGGACAGCTCCAGTTCACGGCCGACCGCCAGCACCGCTTCCAGCAGGCTGTGCACCCGGTCGCGCGTCCCGCGGGCGGCGTCCAGCCGGGCCTGGAGTTCGTCGAGGAGTTCGTCCAGCCGAAGCCGCGGGACCGGCGCGGTGCTCTCCGGGTCGGTGTCCACAGCGCCCTCCACGGTCTCACCCCGGTTCCGGTTCACCAGCCTAGACACCCGGGCCCGGGCACGCCGCCCGCCGGCCGGCCGCGGAGGAGGGCCGAACGGCCCACCCCGCGTGCCCGCAGGACCGCTGGCGGGGACCTCGGAGGGGCGCAACCCTGGAGGGAAAGCGGAACCGGCACTGCCGCTCCGTCTCCCAGGAGGAGTGACCGGGACATGAAGGCACTGACCTACCACGGACCGGGCCGGCGTACCTGGGGCGAGGTCCCCGACCCCGTCGTCCGCGACCCCGAGGACGCGATCGTCCGCGTCGACGCGGTCACCGTCTGCGGCACCGACCTGCACATCCTCAAGGGCGACGTCCCCGAGGTCACCGAGGGACGCGTGCTGGGCCACGAGGCCGTCGGCACCGTCACCGAGACCGGTTCCGGTGTACGCACCGTGGCGGCCGGTGACCGCGTCCTGGTCTCCTGTATCTCCGCCTGCGGCCGCTGCTCCTACTGCCGCGCCGCGAGCTACGGCCAGTGCACCGGAGGCGGCGGCTGGATCCTCGGCCACCTCGTCGACGGCTGCCAGGCCGAGTACGTGCGCACCCCGTTCGCCGACACCTCCCTGCACAGGCTGCCCGGGGCCGTGACCGACGAGGACGCCCTGCTGCTCGCCGACATCCTGCCGACGTCCTACGAGGTCGGTGTCCGCAACGGCCGGGTCGGACCGGGCGACACCGTGGTGATCGTGGGCGCCGGGCCGATCGGACTCGCCGCGATCCTCACCGCCCGGCTCTACAGTCCGGCCCGGATCATCGCCGTCGACCTCGCGCGGAGCCGCCTCGACGCGGCCGAGCGGTTCGGTGCCGACACCACGCTCACCGCGGCCGACGCCACCCCGGAGGCGCTGCGGGAGCTGACCCGGGACGGGCTGGGGGCCGATGTCGCGATCGAGGCGGTCGGCGTGCCCGAGTCCTTCGAACTGTGCACCCGAGCGGTCCGCCCGGGAGGGCGGGTGGCCAACGTCGGTGTGCACGGCAAACCCGCTGTCCTGCACCTCGAAGAGCTCTGGATCAGGGACGTCACCTTCACCACCGGCCTGGTCGACACCTGCAGCACCCCGATGCTGCTCGACATGCTGGCAGCGGGGCGCCTGGACGTCTCCGGTCTGGTCACCCACCGCTTCGGCCTCGGCGAGATGCAGGAGGCCTACGACGTCTTCGCCGATGCGGGCGGCAACGACGCCCTCAAGGTCGCACTCTTCCGGACGTGACCCGCACGCACCACGAGTCGAGGAGCCCACCGTGACCCGCATTCCCGATCTCGAAGCCGTCCGGCGGGCGAACGCCGTCGACGTGGCGCGCCGGATCGACGAACGGCGACGCCAACTCGGTGTCGACGAGGCGGCACTGGCCCGCGAGGCCGCCATGGCGCCCTCCTACCTGCGGCACCTGCTGGAGGCCGGGCCCGGTTTCGACGCCGCCGGGTTCGTCCGGGTGGCGGCCGTGCTCCGCATGACCTGGACGGACCTCCTGGAGGACCGGCCGGACGCCCCGCCGGGGCAGTCGGAGCCCGCGGCCGGGGCGAGGCCGCTGCTGAGGCACCTCACCGAGCCCGAGTGCTGGGACCTGGTCGGCATCCGCGGGCTGGGCCGGGTGGGCCTTCCCGCTGATGCGGGTCCGTCGGTCTACCCGGTGAACTACGCCGTCGACCGGCAGACGATCGTCTACCGCACCTCGCCCCGCGGTGCGGCCGCACCGCCGGAGAACTCGCCGGTGTCGTTCCAGATCGACCACCTCGACGACCGGCTGAGCGAGGGGTGGAGCGTGCTGATGCTCGGCACGGCGCACCACGTCGAGGACGCCGACGAGCAACAACGGCTCCTCCGCCTGCCGGGGGCCACCCCGTGGGCGGGCGGCAGCCGCCCCTTGTGGGTTCGCGTCGTCCCGAACGAGGTCACCGGCCGCCGTATCGGCGGGGGATGAGCGTTAGCCGTCCTCGGGCGCGCCGGTTTCCCCCGGGTGGGGGCACTCCGCGAGGGGCCACCACCGGTCCGGCGGCCGTCCGGTCGGGGCGGCCGCGCCTACCGGGCGACGGTCGGCACCGGTCAGACGGTGTACAGGCCGTGTGCCTCGAAGACGGCGCGGGCCTCGGCGGTCCGGCCGGCGGTGGGCACCGGGGTGTCGGCGAGCGGGAAGTCGAGGCCGAGGGCGCGCCACTTGGCGGCGCCGAGTCTGTGGAAGGGCAGGACGTCGACCCGGGTGACGTTGCCGAGCGAGGCGGTGAAGGCGGCGACGCCCTCGATGTTCTCGGCGGCGTCGGTCAGGTGCGGGACGAGGACGAAGCGGACCCGGACCTCGGTGCCGAGGGCGGCCAGACGGCGGGCGAACTCCAGGGTGGGGGCGAGTTCCTGCCCGGTCAGGTGGCGGTACAGCGCGTTGTCCCACGACTTGATGTCGAGCAGGACGAGGTCGGTGTCGGCGAGCAGCGCGTCGGTGGCGCGGGCGCCGAGGAAGCCGGAGGTGTCCAGCGCGGTGTGCAGGCCGAGTTCGTGCTTGAAGCGGTGCAGCAGTTCGCCGGTGAGCTCGGGCTGGAGGAGCGGCTCGCCGCCGCTGACGGTCGCGCCGCCGCCGGAGGCGCGGATGAACGTCGTGTACTTGGCGGCTTCGCGGACGATCCCGTCGGCGGAGGAGGGCTGTCCGTCGCGCATGCGGCGGGTGTCGGGGTTGTGGCAGTACAGGCAGCGCAGCGGGCAGCCGGCCAGGAAAGTGACGAAGCGGGTGCCGGGGCCGTCGACGCCCGTCGAGAGGTCCCAGGAGTGCAGTGTGCCGGTCACCGGGCGCGGACGGGCGGCGCGGCCGGCCGGGGTGGGCTCGGTCATGAGGTGTGCTCCTGCGGCAGGGCGGGGTGCCGGCGCCCCGGTCGGGGAGGCGTCGGCACCGCGAGGGGGTGGTCGGGGCTACAGCGCGTCGTGGAAGGTGCGGCCGATCACGTCGAGCTGCTGTTCGCGGGTGAGGCGGACGAAGTTGACCGCGTACCCGCTGACCCGGATCGTCAGCTGCGGGTACTTCTCCGGGTGGGCCATGGCGTCCACGAGGGTGTCCCGGTTCAGGACGTTGACGTTCATGTGGAAGCCGTGGCAGGCGACGTAGCCGTCCAGTACGCCGACCAGGTTGGTGATCCGCTCCGCCCCGGTGCGGCCCAGGGCGTCCGGGGCGACGGTGTTGGTGAGCGAGATGCCGTCCTCGGCGTGCTCGTACGGCAGCTTGGCGACGGACAGGGCGCTGGCCACGTAGCCGTGGCGGTCGCGCCCGTTCATCGGGTTGGCACCGGGTGAGAACGGTTCGCCGGCCCTGCGCCCGTCCGGGGTGTTGCCGGTCTTCCGGCCGTAGACCACGTTGGAGGTGATGGTCAGCACGGACTGGGTGTGCTCGGCGCCGCGGTAGGTGGGGTGCCGGCGGACCTTGCCCATGAACTCCTCGACCAGCCGGACCGCGATCGCGTCCACGCGGTCGTCGTTGTTGCCGTAGGCCGGGGGGTCGCCCTCGACCAGGTAGTCGGTGACCAGCCCGGTGGCGTCCCGCACCGGGGTCACCTTCGCGTACTCGATCGCGGCGAGCGAGTCGGCGGCCACCGCGAGCCCGGCGATGCCGCAGGCCATGGTGCGCCTGACGTCCCGGTCGTGCAGGGCCATTTCGAGCCGCTCGTAGGCGTACCGGTCGTGCATGTAGTGGATGACGTTCAACGCGTGGACGTACGTCTCGGCGAGCCAGTCCAGTTGCTCGTCGAAGCGCGCCAGCACCTCGTCGTGGTCGAGCACGTCCCCGCCGACCGGGGCGGTGGCCCGGCCGACCTTCGCCGGTCTTCTCGTCCCGGCCGCCGTTGATCGCGTAGAGCAGCGTCTTGGCGAGATTGACCCGGGCGCCGAAGAACTGCATCTGCTTGCCGACCTCCATGGCGGAGACGCAGCAGGCGATCGCGGTGTCGTCGCCGAAGCGCGGACGCATCAGCTCGTCCGACTCGTACTGCACCGCGGAGGTGTCGATCGACACCCGCGCGCAGAACTCCTTGAACCCCCGGGGAAGTCGCGGGGACCAGAGGACGGTCATGTTCGGCTCGGGGGCCGGTCCGAGGTTGTACAGGGTCTGCAGGTAGCGGAACGACGTCCGGGTGACCAGGGTGCGGCCGTCCGCGCCCATGCCGCCGATCGACTCGGTGACCCAGGTCGGGTCGCCGGAGAACAGCTCGTCGTACTCGGGGGTGCGCAGGAAGCGGACGATCCTCAGCTTGATGACGAAGTCGTCCACCAGCTCCTGGGCCTGCTGCTCGGTCAGGAGCCCGGCATCCAGATCGCGCTGGAGGTAGACGTCCAGGAAGGTCGAGGTACGGCCGAGGGACATGGCCGCGCCGTTCTGCTCCTTGACCGCCGCCAGGTAGGCGAAGTACAGCCACTGGACCGCCTCCCGGCCGGTGCGGGCCGGCCCGGAGAGGTCGTACCCGTAGGCCGAGGCCATCTCCTTGAGTTCGTCCAGGGCCCGGATCTGCTCGGCGAGTTCCTCGCGCTCGCGGATCGTCTCCTCCAGCCGCGCCGGATCGCTCGGAGCGGCGTCCAGCTCCGCCTTCTCGGCGAGCTTGGCCCCGATCAGCCGGTCCACGCCGTAGAGGGCGACGCGGCGGTAGTCGCCGATGATCCGGCCGCGTCCGTAGGAGTCGGGCAGACCGGTGATGATGCCGGCCCTGCGGGCGGCCCGGATCTCGGGAGTGTAGGCGTCGAAGACCCCGGCGTTGTGGGTCTTGCGGTACCGCGTGAAGGTCGTCTCCAGCTGCGGGTCGACCGGGTAGCCGTAGGTCCTCAGTGCTCCCGCGACCATCCGCCAGCCGCCGTTGGGCATGATCGCGCGCTTGAGCGGGGCGTCGGTCTGGAGCCCGACGATCAGCTCCCGCTCCCGGTCGATCCAGCCCGGGGCGTGTGCGGTGATGGTGGACGGGATGTCGTGCGCGACGTCGTACACGCCCCTGGCGCGCTCCTCGGGGAAGCGGTCGGAGATCCGCCGCCACACCTCGGTGGTCCGCTCGGTGGGGCCGGCCAGGAAACCGGCGTCGCCCTCGTAGGGGGTGTAGTTGTGCTGGATGAAGTCGCGGACGTCGATGGCGTCCCGCCAGGCTTCACCGCGGAAGCCCTCCCAGGCCGGGGCCGGGGCGGGGTGCGTGTGCGGTGCGGTGGTCATCTCGGTTTCCCTTCTCAGGCCTGGTCGCCGTAGTACGCCTGGCGCATCAGCCGCTGCATGTCGGCGAGCATCGGCATCCGGGGGTTGGCGGGGGCGCACTGGTCCTCGTAGGCGTTCATCGCCTGCTGCGGCAGGGCCGCGAGGAAGGCCGCCTCGTCGACGCCCGCGTCCTTGAAGGAGCGCGGGATGCCGGCCCGGTCGCGCAGGTCCTCGACCGCCGCCGCGAGCGACTCGACGCCCTGCTCCGGGGTCGCGGCCGGCAGGCCGAGCATCCGGGCGATCGCCCGGTAGCGCTCGGGGGCCACGTAGCTGCGGTACTTCGGCCAGCCGGTGACCTTGCTCGGCGCGGAGCCGTTCCAGCGGATGACGTGCGGCAGCAGCAGCGCGTTGGTGCGGCCGTGAGCCACGTGGAAGGTGGCGCCCAGGGTGTGCGCCATGGCGTGGACGGCGCCGAGGAACGCCGATCCGAAGGCCATGCCGGCGATGGTCCCGGCGTTGTGCATCCTCTCCCGGGCCTCCGGGTCGTCCGGGCCGTCGGTCACGGCCCGCTCCAGGTTCTCGAAGATCAGCCTGATGCCCTGGAGGGCCAGTCCGTCGGTGAAGTCGTTGGCGTAGACCGAGACGTAGGTCTCGATGCAGTGCGTCAGGGCGTCGAATCCGGTGTCGGCGGTCACGTCCTTCGGCAGCCGGGTGGTCAGCGCCGGGTCGACGATGGCCACGCTCGGGGTCAGCGCGTAGTCCGCCAGCGGGTACTTCTGGCCGGTGGCGGTGTCGGTGATCACCGCGAACGGGGTGACCTCGCTGCCGGTGCCCGAGGTGGTGGGGATGCACACCAGCTTCGCCTTCTCGCCCAGGTCGGGGAAGGTGAAGGCGCGCTTGCGGATGTCGAAGAACTTCTCCTTCAGGTCGGCGAACTCGACCTCCGGGTGCTCGTACATCAGCCACATCACCTTGGCCGCGTCCATCGGCGACCCGCCGCCCAGCGCGATGATGGTGTCCGGCTCGAACTCCCGCATCAGCTCGGCGCCCCTGCGCACCGTGTCGATGCTCGGGTTGGGCTCGACGTAGTCGACCACCCGCACCTCGACCGGCTCCCGGCGGCGGTCGAGCACGCCCCGGATCCGCTCCAGGTGGCCGATCGCCACCATGGTGTGGTCGGTGACGACGACGATCCGGTGCGCGTTCGGCATGCTCGCCAGGTACTTGACGGAGTTGCGCTCGAAGAAGATCTTCGGCGGGACCTTGAACCACTGCATGTTGGTGTTGCGCCGCCCGACCCGCTTGATGTTGAGGAGGTTCACCGCCGAGACGTTCCCGGCGACGGAGTTGTGCCCGTAACTGCCGCAGCCCAGGGTCAGCGAGGGGGTGAAGGCGTTGTAGACGTCGCCGATGCCGCCCTGCGAGCTGGGCGCGTTCCAGATGATCCGGCAGGCCTTGACCGCGTGCCCGAACTCCTCGACGAACGCCGCGTCCCGGGTGTGCACCGCGGCGGAGTGGCCGAGCCCGTCGAACTCCACCATCGAGGCAGCCAGTTCGACACCCTCCCGGCGCGAGCCCGCGGTCAGGACGGCCAGCACGGGGCAGAGCTTCTCCCGGGTCAGGGGCTCGGAGGGGCCGACCCGCTCGCAGTCGACCAGGATCACCGAGGTGTCGGCCGGCACCCCGAAGCCCGCCGCCTCCGCGATCCGCGCGGCCGAACGGCCCACCACCGCCGCGTTCAGCCGGCCGCCGGAGCAGGCCGCTCCGCCGACGACGCCGAACAGGTACCGCTCCAGCAGCGCCTTCTCCTCGGCGCTCGCGTGGTGCGCCTTGAGCCGCCGGAACTCGACCAGGGCCTCCGCACGGATCTCCGCGTCGAGGACGACGGCCTGCTCGGAGGCACAGATCATGCCGTTGTCGAAGGTCTTCGACAGCACGATGTCGTTCACGGCCTGCTGGAGGTCCGCGCTCCGCTCGACGTACGCGGGGACGTTGCCCGCACCGACGCCCAGGGCCGGCTTCCCGCAGGAGTACGCGGCCCGGACCATCCCGTTGCCGCCGGTGGCGAGGACGGTGGCGACGTCCGGATGCTTCATCAGTTCGGCGGTGGCCGCCATCGACGGCTTCTCGACCCACTGGATGCAGTGCGCCGGAGCCCCTGCCGCGACCGCCGCGTCCCGGACCGTCCGGGCCGCCTCGGCGGAGCAGCGCTGCGCCGAGGGGTGGAAGGCGAAGACGATGGGATTGCGGGTCTTCAGCGCCAGCAGGCACTTGAAGATCACGGTCGAGGTCGGGTTGGTCACGGGGGTGATGCCGGCCACGACACCGACCGGTTCGGCGATCTCCACGATGCCGTCGATCTCGTCCCGGTGCACCACTCCGACCGTCTTCGTCCGGGCCATCACATGGGTGACGTTCTCGCAGGCGAAGACGTTCTTGACCGCCTTGTCCTCGAAGACCCCGCGCCCGGTCTCCTCCACGGCCAGGGCCGCGAGCGCCGTGTGCCGGGCCAGCGCGGCCAGTGAGGCCTTCTTGACGATGTGGTCGACCTGTTCCTGGGCGAAGGGGCCGTACTCCCGCAGGGCCGTCAGGGCGTTCGCGACCAGCGGTTCGACGGCGCCGGGACCGGTGGGCGGGTTGCCGGCGGGGGACTGCTCGGCCGCGTTCGTGGGGCGAGGGGACATGGTGGACTACCTCTCCGGGGCATCGTCCGGCTGCGGGGCGCCGGCGGGACCGCAGGCGCCTTCTGTTCAAGGGTTTCTCGTGCGGGGCGGGGACGGATCGGTCCTTCGGGGCCCGGATCCGGTCCGAAGGTCCCTGCCGCGGAACGCAGTCGGTCCCGGTGCGGCCGTCCGGCGCGGAAGGCGGTCCGGCACCCGGGACGGCGTCGGCGGCGGTGGCGCCACGGCGACGCGGCGCCCGCCGCCGCCCTCCGTTCAGTCGTGCGGCACGACGGCGACGGGGCTGTGCGCGTGGTGGAGCACCGACTGCGTCACCGACCCCAGCCGGGGCGCCGCCACCTGGTGCCTGGGAGTACGCCGTCCGAGCACGACCAGGGAGGCGCTGCGGGAGGCCTCCACCAGGGCCCTGGCGGGGCTCCAGGCGCAGACCTCCGCCTCCGCACGGACGTCGGGGTACTTCTCCCGCCAACGGGACAGGGCGTCCCGCAGGCGCAGCTGCTCGGCGGCCGCCAGCGACTCCCTGATCTGCCGTTGGTCGACGGGGGCCTCGGTCGCGTACGGGCCGTACGACGTGGTCCGGCTCTCCACCACCCGCAGTGCCGACCCGGTGTCGGCCGCGTGCCGGAAGGCGAAGTCGAGTACGGCGTCGCACGGCCGGTCGCCCGCCACGCCCACGACGACGTCGGCGGACGGTTCCGCCGGTCCGTCCTCCCCGGCGCGGACCAGCACGACGGGGCAGCCGGCGCGGGCCGCGGTCCGCAGTCCCACCGAGCCGACCAGCAGGCCGGTGAAGCCGCCGAGGCCGCGCGACCCGAGGACCAGAAGCTCCGCCCGCCCGCCGACGCCGGTGAGCGTCTCCGCCGGATGCCCGGGCCAGATCTCGAAGGACACCTCCAGCCGGGGCAGCGCGGCCGCGACGCGGTCGCGGATCTCCGCGATCGGTTCCGGAACCACGGTGTCACCGCCGAGATCCCGCTCCAGGGCGTCGAACTCCGTTCCCGCGACGTGGACGATGTGCAGCCCGAGCCCCCTGCGGTCGGCCTCCCCGGCCGCCCACGCGGCCGCCGCCGCGCTCTGTTCCGAACCGTCGATCCCCACCACCACACCGTGCGACATGACTGCGACCTCCCTGGTCCCGGCCGGCCGTGGCGCCGGTGCGCACGGTCCCGTCCGGCGACCAGCGTCCCGCCGGCCGACGGCCCGGCCACAGGGGCCGAGCAGCCCCACCCCGGTACCGAAGGTCCCGGTGCGGCCGGTGTCCCGGGGAGAACCGACCGCACCGGGACCGTCGTTCCGGCAATCGGGACCAACGGCCCGCAGACCGGCGAGTCGCCGACGGTGCAGGCTTCGAGCAGTCGCCGGGGCCGCGATCGCAACGATCGTCCGCGTCGCCCTCCTCACCGCAGGCGGCACTGCCACGGGCGCTCGGCCCGGGCAGCCCCGAAATTCTGCTCAGCCAGAGTCGGTACCGGGAGCGCCGGCGCACCGGCTCGAACGGACCGTCACCGCCGAACCACCTCAGCAGAGGAGAACCGATCATGGCCACCCAGCACGCCCACACGCCCCTGGTGCCCCGCCGCTCCACCGTCCGTCGCACCGTGGCCCGGCAGACCGCCGCCCGCACCGTGTCGGCCACGGCCGCCGCCCTCGCCGCCGTCCGGATCGCACTGGGGGCGGTCTTCCTCTGGGCCTTCCTCGACAAGACCTTCGGCCTCGGCTACGCCACCGCCGACGGCCGTGCCTGGGTCGACGGGGCCTCACCCGCCAAGGGCTTCCTGAGCCATGTCGCGGCGGGGCCGTTCCGCGGGACCTTCCACGCCATGGCCGGCCAGGCCTGGGTGGACTGGATGTTCATGCTGAGCCTCCTCGGCCTCGGTCTCGCGCTGATCGGTGGCATCGGGCTGCGGATCGCCGCGGTGGGGGGCACGGCCCTGCTCGCCCTGATGTGGGCCGCCGAGTGGCCGCCCGCCCGCCACTTGGCCGACGGCGCCGCGAGCGGATCCACCAATCCGCTGCTCGACTACCACGTCCTCTACGCCCTGGTCCTCGTCGTCCTGGCGGTGACCGGCTCCGGCGCCACCTGGGGCCTCGGCCGCCGCTGGGCGGAGCTTCCGGTGGTCCGCGGCAACGCCTGGCTCCGCTGACCTCCGCGCACCACCACCGCCCCCGGGCTGGCCGCGACCTCCGTCGCGGCCGGCCCGTCTGCTTGCCGGGTACCCGGTGCGGGGTCGGGCGCTGTCACGCCGTAACCGTCGTCTGCCAGAATCGACCGGCCGATGGCATGGGACGAGGAGGCTCGCGTGGGTGGGGACGAGGTCAGGTCGCGGATCCCGCAGCTGAGGCTGGACGAGCTGCTGGAGGAGTTGCAGGCGAGGATCGACGCGGCCCGGGGCACCCGGGACCGGGTGCACAGCCTGCTGGAGGTCGTCCTGTCGGTGGGCCGGGAGCTGGACCTGACGCAGGTGCTCCGGCGCATCGTGGAGGCGGCCGCCGTACTGGTGGACGCCCGGTATGCGGCGCTCGGGGTGATCGGCCCCGACGGCGAGACGCTCTCGCAGTTCCTCACGGTGGGACTGTCCGAGGAGGAGATCGAGCGGATCGGCCCCTATCCGACGGGCCGGGGCCTGCTGGGGGAGCTGATCCGCCGACCGGAGCCGCTGCGGCTGGCGGATCTCTCGGAGCACCCGTCGTCGTACGGCTGCCCGGTGCACCACCCGGTGATGCGGGCGTTCCTCGGGGTGCCGGTACGGGTGCGCGAGGAGGTGTTCGGCAACCTGTACCTGACCGACAAGCGCTCCGGCGAGGAGTTCGACACCGACGACGAGTCGGTGATCTCCACGCTGGCGGTGGCGGCCGGCGTGGCGATCGACAACGCCCGGCTGTACGAGGAGGCGCAGCGTCAGCAGCGCTGGCTCGGCACGAGTGCGGAGATCACCCGCGGTCTGCTGTCGGGCGGGTCCCGTTCGGAGGTGGTCGAGCTGATCGCGCGTCGGGCGCGGGAGATCACCGGTGCCGAGCTCTCGGACGTCTCGGTGCCCGTTCCGGGGACCGGGACGATGCGGGTGGAGCTGGCGCTGGGCGGGGACGCGGCCGCGAGGCTGGGCCTGGACGTGCCGCTGGAGGGCACGCTGGCGGGTGAGGCGTGTGCGCAGGGTACTCCGGCGGCCACGGTGGACCTGGCCGGCGATCCGCGGTTCCCGGCCGGGCCGTGGCGCTACGACGGTCTCGGACCGGCGGTGGCCGTGCCGCTGGGCCGGGCGGGCGGTCCGGTGGACGGCGTGCTGCTGCTGGCGCGGCGGACGGCGGAGTCGGCGTTCACGGACCGGGAGATCGGTCCGCTGCTGGGCTTCGCGGACCAGGCGGCGCTGGCGCTGGAGCTGGCCGAGCGCCGCCGGGACGCCGAGCAGTTGGTGATGCTGGAGGACCGGGACCGGATCGCCCGTGATCTGCACGACCTGGCGATCCAGCGGCTGTTCGCGACGGGGATGACGCTGCAGAGCGCGGCCCGGCTGATCGACCACAGCGGAGCCTCGGACCGGGTACTGAGGGCGGTGGGGGACCTGGACGAGACGATCAAGATCATCCGGTCCACGATCTTCGGGCTGCGGGCGCGTGCGGAGGAGGGCGCCCAGGGGCTGCGGTCGCGGGTGGTACGAGTGGCCGAGGAGGCGCAGGCGGTCCTGGGCTTCCCGCCCCGGCTGAGCATGGAGGGCCTGCTCGACACCGATGTGTCGGCGGAGGTGGCCGACCATGTGGTGGCGGTCCTGGGCGAGGCGCTGAGCAACGCGGCCCGGCACGCGCGCGCCGGGCGGGTCGAGGTGGTGCTGCAGGCGACCGGGTCGCGGGTGGAGCTCACGGTGCAGGACGACGGGGTGGGCATCGCGGACCAGGGGCGGCGAAGCGGCCTGCGCAACCTCGCGGAACGTGCCGAGAGCCTGGGGGGCGTCTTCGAGCTGGCGAGCCCCGGGTCCGGTGGTACCAGGTTGGCCTGGTCGGTGCCCCTGGTGCACTGACCCGGTGCTCGGGGAGGGCGTTCGAGGTCCGGAACGCCGAGGCCCGAACACCGGGGTCCGGTCAGGGCCGGGCGGGGCGCGTCGACGGGAACAGGCGGCCGCTGACCAGTTCGGGGAGGATCCGGACAGTGACCGTGTCGGTCGGACTGTCCGCCGGCCGATCCGGTACGACGTCGGCGCGGCCGAGGACGGTCACGCTCCAGCCGCTGCCCTCGGCGGCGTCGAGCTCTCCTGCCTCGAAGGCGACGATCGCGCCGGACACGGCGCGGACCAGCTCGGACCCGGCGCCGGCGTTCAGCAGCACGCTGCCGTCGGCGCCGAGGCTGTAACGGGCGGGCTGGACGGCGGGCAGCGCATCGACGGTGTAGACGACCCGGCCGACCGCGAGGCCGGCGAGGCGTCGTCGGCATTCCCACTCGTCCAGCGTCGTGGAGTGAGGTGTCATGACATCGATGGTGCCTGCGCACCGGGTGCCGGAGGAGAGGCCGTTGGTCCCCGGTGAGCTGCCGATCGGACCTGCCCGGTCGGGTGTCCCGGTCCAGGCCGGATCAGCGGCCGGGCCGCCCGCTCGGCCGGGTGGGGTCGGCCGGGGTCCGGGTGGCGATCAGGGCGGCCTGGACACGCCGTTCCACGCCGAGTTTGGCCAGCAAACGGGAGATGTGGTTCTTGACGGTCTTCTCGGCGAGGTAGAGCCGCTGGCCGATCTGGCGATTGGTGAGCCCCTCGCCGATCAGGGCCAGGACCTCCCGCTCGCGCTCGGTGAGCTGGGGCAGGTCGGAGCTCGGCGCGGGCGCGGTGTCGCCGCGCAGGCGGGCCATCAGCCGGGTGGTGGCGCCGGGGTCGAGCATCGACTGGCCGGAGGCGACGGTGCGGACGGCGGAGACGAGGTCGGTGCCGCTGATCTGCTTGAGGACGTAGCCGGAGGCCCCGGCCATGATGGCGTCCAGAAGTGCCTCCTCGTCGTCGAAGGAGGTGAGGATCAGGCAGGCCAGGTCGGGCATCCGCGAGCGCAGTTCGCGGCAGACGGTCACCCCGTCGCCGTCCGGCAGCCGCATGTCGAGAATCGCCACGTCGGGGCGCAACGCGGGGACGCGGGCGAGCGCCTGCTCGACGGTGGCGGCCTCGCCGACCACCTGGAGGTCGGGCTCGGCGTCCAGCAGGTCGTGGACGCCCCGGCGGACCACCTCGTGGTCGTCCATCAGGAACACCTTGACCGGGCCGCGCGCCCCGGCCGCCGGACTCTCCGTCATCACCACTCCAACCCCGTTGGCCCGCCCTGGTGGCGGGTCGTGTGGAACCACCGCGAAGTCTGGCGTGACCGGGGGTGGTTCCGATAGGGCCGGACGGCCCTGTTTCGGCCGGGGCGCAGGGGCGCAGGGGCGCCGGGGAGCGGCAGGGCGGTCGGGGCGGGCGGCGCACGGGGCATCCGGACGAGCGGGAGAGCTCCGCGCCCCTCCCGCGGGTGGACCCGGCGAGTTCCGCCGGGCGGTGGCCGGCACCGGAGGGGGCCGTGCTGGCGCCCCGTCAGTCGTGGTGGCTGTCGCGCGGGGCGCGGCCGCTCCACACCGGCTCCAGCCGGGCCCAGGACCGCGTCCACGCCCGGTCGGCCCGACGGTCGAGGACACTCAGCCTCGCGAAGAGCCCGGCGGCGGCGAGAGCGCTGAGCAGGCCGAAGAAGAACAGGCCCAGGCACACGGCGTCGGCCACCAGGTCGGCGGTGCTCGGGGGCGTGGCGGCCGGCCGGCCGTTCCGGTCGACCCAGATGCCGATGGTGGCGCCTGGCTCGGTCTTCCGGGGGACGTCGATGACGCCGGTGTTGCTCCGGTCGGTGGGATAGTTCCACGTGGCGTCCGCACGGTAGACGGTCCTCCCCCCGAGGACGGTGCTCTCCGCCTTCCGGACGGAGCCTTCCACCAGGGCCTCGACATGGTGCAGGACCGCGGTCGCGACCGCGGTCCGCTGTTGTTCGACGGTGAGGCGGACGGCGAAGGCTCCGGCCCCGAGAAGCCCCGCGAGCACGACCCCGAGAGCCGTGAACACCACGGCGCGGCTCCGGGACAGGTCGAGCGTCCGACCGAGTGGATTGCGCTCCCGTCCCAGGGCGCGGCGCAGGTGGCCGCACGGCGGCGCGGGCGGGCCCTCGGGCCGGTGGGTGCTGTTCATGGCGTGCTCCTTGTCGCTGCTCGGACGGGCGGTGGTGAGGGGCAGGCCGGCTCACGGGTGGGGGACGACGGCGACCGGGGCCGCGCAGTGGTGCAGAACGGCATGGGTCACCGGACCGAGGCGCGGTCCCGCGAGGTGTCGGCGCTCCCGCCGGCCGACGACGACCAGGTCGGCGCGGACCGAAGCCTCCAACAGGGCCTGGGCTCCGCCGCCGGGGCGGACGTCCTCGACGATGTCGACGCCCGGGTGCTTCGCCCGGAGCTCGGTGAGGGACCGGGAGATCGGCGCCGCCCCGGTGGACTCCTGCGCGATGCGGTCGGTCCGGGGCGGTACCGGGCCCGCGAGTGCCCGGGCGGGCGGCAGGCTCCCGCCGTGGACGGCGCGCAGTCGGCAGCCGCGCAGCTCGGCCTCGGCGGCGGCGAATTCGAGGACGGTGTCATCGGGTTCACCCGCGTCGAGACCGACCAGCACCTCGCGGTCGCCCGCTGCGGTCGCCGGCCGCTCGCCGGGCGCCTGGCCGAAGCGGACCAGCACCGTGGGGACGGGAGCGCGCGCGGTCACCGCGAGTCCCACCGAGCCGACCAGGAGGCCGGCGAACCCGCCGAGTCCGCGGGACCCCAGCACCAGCAGCAGGTCCTGCCCCTTCACCGCGGCCACCAGCCCGTCGACGGGGTCGTCCGCGATCACCGCGGTCTCCACCGGCAGGCCCGGCCGGTCGCGCCGGATCCGGTCGGCGATCCCGCGGAGCGCGTCCAACGCCCTCGGCCGCGGGTCGCCGGGCCACGAGGCATCGCCGTCCCCGGCGTCGAGCCAGGGCCAGGCATGCAGGAGCCGGAGCGCGGAGCCCCGGCGGCGGGCCTCCGCGGCCGCCCACAGGGCGGCGGCCTCGCTCTGCGGCGATCCGTCGATTCCGGCAAGGACCAAGCGGGTCATGGTGGCTTCCCTTCGTGACGCCGAGGGGCTCGGGCCGGAGAGGTCCGGCGCCGGGGCGTGCTCCGAATCTCCCGCCCGGGCGCCGGTTGCCAGAAGGGACCGAAGGGCCCGGCGACGGGCCGGTGGTCCCGGTCGAACCGGTCCCGGCCGGCGCCGGGGCATCCGCCGTCGTGCGGTTCGCGCACATGCGGGCCGCGGCGGGCCCGGGACCCGGGACTGCTGGTCCGGCCGGACCGGGACCGCCGGCACGGGAGATGGGGACCGTCGGCCCTCGGACGGACCGGCCCGGCGAGCCGAGGATCCTCCACAGCGAGCGGTGGGCAAGGCCACCCCCGCCACGGACTTCCACCCAGGTAGAGGAGCACCCTCATGTCCGCACCCGACCGCGGGAATCGACGGGCCGCCGCGGCTGCCCCGGGGCAGCGCGGACCCGACACACGTTTCGGTCTTCCCGCCGCGACCGCCCTGGTCGTCGGCAGCATCATCGGGACCGGGGTGTTCGCCCTGCCGTCCGCGCTCGCACCCTACGGGCCGATCGCCCTGGTGGCGTTCGTCGCCGTGACCGTCGGAGCCCTGGCGCTGGCGGTGGTGTTCGGGCGCCTGTCCGAGCGGGTGCCGGGCAGCGGCGGCCCGTACGTCTACGCCCGGGAGGCGTTCGGCGAGTTCGCCGGGTTCCTGACCGCCTGGTCGTACTGGATCACCGCCTGGGCAGGCAACGCGGCCATCGTCGTGGCGTGGGTCGGCTACGTCGAGGTGTTCGTCAACAAGGGCCACCACACCTGGGCGTCGATCACGATCGCGCTGGCCGGGCTCTGGCTGCCCGCGGTCGTCAACCTGACGGGCGTGCGGAACATCGGGGCCTTCCAGGTGGTCACCACCGTCCTGAAGTTCCTGCCGCTGGGCTTCATGGCCACGGCCGGACTGCTGTTCGTCAAGTCCGGCAACTTCGGGGCCTTCAACGCGAGCGGTGGCTCGGCGCTCGGCGCGGTCTCGGCGGCCGGTGCCATCGCCCTGTTCAGCTACATCGGTCTGGAGACCGCTTCGGTCGCCGCCGGCCGGGTCCGGGACCCGAAGCGCAACGTGCCCCGGGCGACCGTGTACGGCACGCTGGCCTGCGCGGCGATCTACCTGCTCGGTACCCTGGCCGTGTTCGGCACCGTCCCGCACGACCGACTCGGCTCCTCCGCCGCACCGTTCACGGATGCCATGAACAACATCGCGGGCGGCCACTGGGCCGGAAACCTGGTCGCCGCCGCGGCGATCGTCTCCGGGCTCGGCGCACTCAACGGCTGGACCCTGATCTGTGCGGAGATGCCCATGGCCGCCGCACGGGACGGACTGTTCCCGGCCGCCTTCGCCCGCACCCGCGGCCGCGGCGAGGTACCCGCGTTCGGCATCGTCTCGGCGACGGCCCTCGCCTCGCTGCTCACCGTGGTCAGCTACACCAGCTTCACCAAGGTGTTCACCGAGATCGTGCTGCTGAGCGTGCTCACCGCCGTGATCCCGTACCTGGTCTCGGCCGCCGCCCAACTGTACTGGCTGGCACAGCGCGGCCGGGCGGAGCTGGACCGGCGGCGATTCGCCAGGGACGTCGTCGTCACCGTCCTGGCGCTGGCCTTCTCGTACTGGTCGATCCAGGGCAGCGGCTACCGGACCGTCTACTACGGGCTGTTCACGATCCTGCTCGGCATCCCGGTCTACATCTGGCTCAAGCGACCGCACACCCGGCCGGCCTCGGCGGCCTGACCGTCGCCGACGGTCCGACCCCCGCCACGGCAGCGACCCACCGCGACGGATCGCTGCCGGAGACGGCCCGAAC
>NZ_JZWY01000895.1:0-4649 GCF_000966955.1 Streptomyces sp. NRRL S-495 | reverse complement strand
CCCGAACCCGCCGCCCCGGCGGCCTGCCGACAGCCCTCCGGTGGCGCGACACCCCCGCGCCACCGGCACCGAACCCCCAGGAGTACCCCTGATGTCCACCCTTCGTGTCGACTCCGAGGCGGGCCGCCTGCGCCAGGTGATCCTGCACCGCCCCGGCCTGGAACTGGCCCGGCTGACCCCGCGCAACGTCGACGGCCTGCTCTTCGACGACATCCTGTGGGCCAAGCGCGCCCGCGAGGAGCACGACGCCTTCGCCCAGGTCCTGCGCGACCACGGTGTCCGGGTCCACCACTACGCCGACCTGCTCGCCGAGTCCCTCGAACTGCCTCCGGCCCGCGCCTGGTTGCTCGGCCAGGTGGTCACCCCGGCTGTCGTCGGCCCGGCTCTCGTCGAGCCGGTGCGGGAGCTGTGCGAACAGCTCGACGGCGCCACCCTCGCCGAGTACCTGATAGGCGGCGTGCTCAAGGACGACCTCCCGCTGACGAGCCCGCACAGCCTGCTCTGGAACACCCTCGGGGAGCAGGACTTCGCCCTCCCGCCGCTGCCCAACCACCTCTTCCCCCGTGACAACTCCTGCTGGATCGGCAGTCGTTACAGCCTCAACCCGATGGCCAGGCCGGCCCGCCGACGGGAGACCCTGCACACCGCGGCGATCTACCGCTTCCACCCGCTGTTCGCCGAGACCGTGCCGCCGCTGCTCGACGGCACCACCACCGCCCCGGGGCTGAGCCTCGAAGGCGGCGACGTCCACGTCGTCGCCCCGGGCGTGGTCATGGTCGGGATGAGCGAGCGCACCACCGCCCAGGCCGTCGAAACCCTCGCCCAGCAGCTGTTCCTGACCAACACCGCGCACCGGCTGATCGCCGTCCGCCTGCCGGAGAGCCGGGCGTTCATGCATCTCGACACCGTCATGACGATGATCGACCGGGACACCTTCACTGTCTACCCGGGCCTGGCCCACCAGTTGCGGTCGTGGACGCTCACCCCCGCACCCGAGCGACCGGTCGGCTTCGACGTCCGACCCGACGCCGACCTCACCGTCTCGCTCGCCGAGGCCCTGGACCTGGACAAGGTCCGGTTCCTGTCGGCCGAGCAGGACGCCCGCACCGCCGAGCGCGAACAGTGGGACGACGGCTCCAACTTCCTCGCCCTCGCACCCGGCGTCGTCGTCGGCTACGAGCGCAACACCACCACCAACACCCACCTGCGCAAGCAGGGCATCGAGATCGTCACCATCGCCGGCTCCGAACTCGGCCGGGGCCGCGGCGGCCCGCGCTGCATGAGCTGCCCGATCCAGCGCGACCCCGTCGACCGACCGAACCGACCGACCGACTGACTGACCGACCGACCGACCGGCAAGGAGAACCCGTCATGACCGTCGACCTCAACGGCCGCCACTACCTGCGCGAACTCGACTTCACCGCCGCCGAGATCCACCAACTCCTCGACCTCACCGCCGAACTGAAGACCGCCCGCCGGGCGGGCACCGAGACCGCTCGCCTCACCGGCCGCAGGATCGCCCTGATCTTCGAGAAGAACTCCACCCGGACCCGCTGCGCCTTCGAGGTCGCCGCCGCCGACCAGGGCGCCACCACCACCTACCTCGGCCCGGACAGCTCCCACATCGGCCGCAAGGAGAGCCCCGCCGACACCGCCCGGGTGCTGGGCCGGATGTACGACGCCATCGAGTACCGCGGCTTCGACCAGGACACCGTCACCGAACTCGCGGCCCACGCCGGCGTCCCCGTCTACAACGGGCTCACCGACCGGTGGCACCCGACCCAGAGCCTGTGCGACGTGTTCACGATGCGCGAGCACACCGGGAAGCCGCTGGAGGAGATCTCCTTCTGCTACCTCGGTGACGCCCGCAACAACACCGCCCACTCCCTGATGGCCATGGGCAGCCTGCTCGGCATGGACGTGCGCATCGCCGCCCCGCGCGACCTGTGGCCCGACCCGGCGCTCGTCTCCGAGTGCCTGCTGCTGGGCCAGGAGAGCGGTGCCCGGTTCACCCTGACCGACGAGCTGGAGGAGGCCGTGCGCGGTGCGGACTTCCTCTGCACCGACGTGTGGGTGTCCATGGGCGAGGACCACGCCCAGTGGCCGGAGCGCATCGCCCGGCTGCTGCCCTACCAGGTCAACGCCAAGACGATGGCGGCGACCGGAAACCCGGACACCGCCTTCCTGCACTGCCTGCCCGCCCTGCACGACCGCCGCACCGACCTCGGCGCCGAACTCGCGGCCGGGCACGGCCTCGACGGCCTCGAAGTGACCGATGACGTCTTCGAGTCGCCCGCCTCGCTGGTCTTCGACCAGGCCGAGAACCGCATGCACACCATCAAGGCGATCCTCGTCGCCACCCTGGGGAGGAAGTGACCGTGCGCATCGTCGCCGCCCTCGGCGGGAACGCCCTGCTCCAACGGGGCGAGCACCCCGACGCCGCCGTACAGTCCCGGCACGTCCACGACGCCGCCCGCTCGCTCGCCGAACTCGTCACCGCCGGGCACGAGGTGGTGATCACCCACGGCAACGGTCCGCAGATCGGTCTGCTCGCGCAGGAGAGCGAGAGCGACCCGGCGCTCACCGCGCCGTACCCGCTGGACGTCCTCGGGGCCCAGACCCAGGGCATGATCGGCACCCTGCTCGCCCGTGAACTCATGGGCCGGCTGCCGGGCCGCGCCGTCACCGCGCTGGTCACCCACACCGAGGTCGACCGCCGCGATCCCGCATTCCAGCGGCCTGCCAAGTTCATCGGCGGACAACTCACCGGCCAACAGGCCCGGACGATGGAGGTCGAGCGCGGCTGGACCACCGCGCGGGACGGTACGCGCATGCGCCGCGTGGTTCCCTCCCCGCAGCCGAAGGCGATCGTCGAGCTGGCGGCCGTCCGGGCGCTGCTGGCCGCCGGAACCGTGGTCGTCGCCGCCGGCGGGGGAGGGGTCCCGGTGACCCGCGATCCGGACAGCGGCCGGGTGCGCGGGGTCGAAGCGGTCGTCGACAAGGACCTCACCGCCGCGCTGCTCGCCCGTCGGCTCGACGCCGACGCGCTGCTGATCCTCACCGACGTCACCCATGTGTTCACGGGGTACGGCACGACCCACCCCCGTCCACTGGCCACCGCGACCCCCGCGACCCTGCGCGCGCTCGACCTGCCCGAAGGCTCGATGGGCCCCAAGGCCGAGGCCGCCGCCGGATTCGCGGAGCGGACCGGCCGGATCGCCGCCATCGGCCCCCTGGACAACGCACTCGGCACGCTGCTGGGAACCACCGGCACCACCGTCCGGGCCGCCGTCGAGGGCGGGAGAGCCGCCTCCGGGGCCACGGCGGCCGGCGACCTCGCCGTAGCGCACACCACAGCCTGACCCACGAGGAAGGAAACCCGCGATGAGCCTCCGGACCCGACCCGGCACCGAGACCACGCTGACGACCCGCGGCGAGGTCACCCTCGCCACCCCCGAGTACGCCAGGACGAAGCTGCTCGCCGTCCTCCGGACCTGAGCGGGCAGCCGTTCGTCTTCTTCACCAACGGCGAGACCGGTCGCGGCAATGTCCTGTACCACCGCTACGACGGCCACGACGGCCTCGTCACCCCTGCGCGACAGCCGGCCCCGGATCGCGCCGCACGTCCGCGTGCACGGCCCGCCCCCGAAACCACGGTGGCGGGCCACGGCGTTGGGCGGTGGTGGTCCGGACGTGCGGTTGTCCCGCGGCACCGTCGACAACGGATCCACGCCGCTGCTCGGGCGCCCCTTCGGCGACCGGCCGTCGACTGCTGTCGGCGCCCGGCGAGGACACGTCCGTCGAGGACACGCCCGTCGAACGTCGCGGGCCGGCGTCGCCACACGTCGAGCGCGGGCCGGAAGCCGGATGCCGCGTCCACCGGGGGTGGACGCGGCATCGGAGCGGCATTGCTCGTGCCCGGTGCCGGAGGGCGCCGGGGCTCCGTCAGTTGTGCGGGACGACGGCGACCGGTGCCTGGGCATGGTGGATCACGGCGTGGGCGACCGGGCCGAGGCGCAGGCCCAGGCGGTGGTGGCGTCGGCGGCCGACCACCACGAGGGCGGCGTTGCCGGACGCGTCGACCACCGCGCCGGCGCCGCCGCCGATCCGGGTGTCCTCGACCACGGTGACCTCGGGGTACTTCGCCCGCCATCCGCTGAGTGCCAGGCCGAGCAGCTCGGCCTCGATGGCGCGGAACCGCTCGGTCTCGACCGGCGGGGCCACCCAGCCCGCGTAGCCCCAGACGGGCGGCGGGGTCCAGCCGTGAACCGCGCGCAGCACGGCCGCACGTGCCGCGGCCTGCTGGAAGGCGAATTCGACGACCTCGTCCGCCGGGGCACGGGGGTCGATGCCGACGACCACCTCGGTGGCCCCGTCGGCACCGGCCGGCTGTGTCCGCGCGGCCCGGACCAGGACCACGGGCACCTCGCACCGTGCCGCGACGTCCAGACCGACCGACCCCACCAGCAGGCCCTCGAAGCCGCCCAGGCCCAGCGAACCGACGACGAACAGCTCGGATTCGGCCGCGGCAGCGAGCAGCGCGGCGGTGGGCTCGTGACCGGCCAGCAGTCCGGTGTGCACCTCCAGCCCCGGGTGGACCGAGCGCACCTGCCGCGCGGCGTCGTCGAGCAGACGCTCGGTCAGGGAGC
>NZ_JZWY01000903.1:0-2229 GCF_000966955.1 Streptomyces sp. NRRL S-495 | reverse complement strand
GACGTGGAAAGGCTGCAGGACCGCCTCCTCCGGGCGAACTGCGTGCGGGACAACGTCCCGTACCGCCCGGGGCAGTTCGACGCCGCGACCGCGGATTTCCTCGCGGCCTTCCAGCGCGCGGCCGGCATCCGGGGCGCGGAACGTGACCGAGGGGAGTACGGCGATCAGACCCGCGCGGCTCTGGAGGGACCGGGCGCCCGCCCGACCTGCCGGCGCCCGTAGCCAGGCCGCCCCCCGAACGGCCCACCCGCGCGCCCGACGGCAGGCCGCCCCCCCCGGTCGCCCCGGCGTCCCGGTGCCGGGGTGGTTACCGTGGACGACGAAGGCCGGCGTTCCCTCCTGCCCCGGGAAGGCCGCGGGCAGGACAGGAGGAGCCGGTTGTGGACCACCAGGGTGACGGCAGCGCCTTCCTCGGCGTGCACGGCGTCGCGTTCGCGGGCCGGGACGCCGAAATGCTCGCGCTGCTGGGCGCGGTGTCCGGGGTACGTCCGGCGGTGGTGCTGGTGGAGGGCGAGGCGGGGATCGGCAAGTCCCGGCTGGTCGCGGAGGCGTCCGTAGCGCTGCGCGCGCGGGGTCTGCGGGTGCTGGCGGGCGGGTGCCATCCATTGCGTGAGCCGCTGGCGTACGGGCCGGTGATCGACGCGCTGCGCCGGATCGGGCCGTGGCTGCCACCGGTGGAGCGGCTGGGCGCCACGGCGGGCGTGCTGGCACCGCTGCTGCCCGACCTGGCCGGCGCGCTGCCGAAGCCGCCGCCCGGCCTGCCGCCGGAGGTCTCGGTGTCCGGATCAGGACGGTTCTGGGTGGTCTCGGCGGTGCGGACGGTGCTGGAGGCGGTGGCGCCGGCGGTGCTGGTGGTGGAGGACGTGCACTGGGCGGACGAGGCGACCCGCGAACTGCTCCTGTTGCTGGCCCGGGACATGCCGGGCGACGTCGCGCTGGTGCTCACCTACCGGGGGGAGGAGCTGCCGGGCGGGCGGCCGGTGCTGGGGGTGCCGTTCCGGCGTCCGCCGGGCACGGGCGGGGTCGAGATCCGGCTCGGTCCGCTGGGTGAGGCGGAGCTGAGGGCGATGGCGCGGGAGGCGCTGGGCGGCGATCCGGCGCCGGCCCTGGTGCGGACCCTGCTGGAGCGCAGCGGGGGACTGCCACTGGTGATCGAGGAGGACCTGATCAGCCTCGCGCGTTCACCGGGCGGGGCGGACCCGGCGGCCCTGCGGGTGCCCCGCAGCCTCGGCGAGGTTCTGGCGGAACGGACCGGGCGGCTCGGCCCCGACGCGGCGGCCCTGGTCGGTGCCTCGGCCGTACTGACCGTTCCGGCAGGAGCCGTGCTGCTCGCCGAGGCCGCCGGGCTGGACGAGGAGCGGGGCGACGCGGCACTGCTGGAGGCGCTCGACGCCGCGGTGCTGCGGCAGGTCGGTCCGGACACCTACGGATTCGCGCACGTCCTGGCCCAGGAGGCGGTGTACGACGCCCTGCCGGGGCCGGTCCGCAACCGCGCGCACCGCCGTGTCCTGGACGTGCTGCTGGCCCAGGATCCGCCGCCGCTGGTGCAGATCGCCCACCACACCCGTGCGCTGGGTGACCGGGAGGCCTGGCTGCCCCGCGCCCGGGCCGCGGCCGACCAGGCCACCGCGGTCGGCGACACGGGTACCGCCGCCGCGCTGCTGAACGAGATCATCGAGCAGCCCGACCTCACCCCGCGGGAACTTGCCCATGCCGCCTGGGCCCTGTCCTACACGGCCTCGGTCGGCACCGAGGCCGCCACCACGGTCAGGATCCTGCGCCGGATCCTGACCGTGGCCGGTCTGCCGGAGGAGGTGCGCGGCCGGATCAGGACGAGCCTCGGGGCGCTGCTGATCTACCAGGTCGGAGACCTGGCGGGCGAGCAGGAGATCGTGACCGCCCTGGCGGAGGTGGGCGACAACGCCCCGGTCACCACCGCCCGGATCCTGAGCTACCTGGGCCTGTCGCAGACCGACCGCTTCACGCTTGCCGAGCAGCGGGTCTTCGTCCGGCGCGGCTACGACCTGCTGGCGGCCGTCGAGAGCCGAAACGCCCGGCAGATCATGGACGTCGCCCGCATCTTCCTGCAGGGCGTGGTGGCGGACCCGGCCCTCCCCGAGGTCCTGGCGGCGTTGCCCCGCGACGGCGAGGTTCCCGTGCTCCAGGGCACGGCCATCAGCGTCTTCAGTATCGCCGAGACCTGGCTCTGCGTCGGGCACGACACCTGGT
>NZ_JZWY01000902.1:0-1089 GCF_000966955.1 Streptomyces sp. NRRL S-495 | reverse complement strand
CACGACACCTGGTCCGCGAGTGCCGTCGAGGAACTGCGGGCGATGGCACCGCGCACCCACCTGCCCGTACTGGATCCCTACCTGGACACCTTCCGGGTCGTGCTCGACTGGCAGGCCGGGCACTGGGACGAGGCGGAGCGTGGACTGGCGACCCTCCACGAGCGTCACCCGGACAACCCGCTGCGGTCCGGCGGGTTGCTGGCGGCGGTGCGGGGGCTCACCGCCGCCGCCCGGGGCCGCACCGCGCAGGCGGCCGCGGTGTTCGACGCCGCGCTTGCCCGGGGACTGCACCTGGACCTGTTCGGCGCCGCGGCCGGCCGGGCCCGGCTCCACCTGGCCCGCAGCGACCCGGGGGCCGCCTGGCGGACCCTGGCCGACCCGCTCGACTTCCTCGCGTTCCTGGACCGCAAGGAGGCCTGGGGCTACGCCTGGGACCTCGTGCCCACCGCCGTCGAGACCCTGCTCGCCCTCGACCGCGTCGACGAGGCCCGGGACTTGACCGAACGCCACGCCAACGCCCTCGGCGGCCGTGACGCCCCCGGCGCCGTCGCCGAACAGCACCACTGTCGCGGCCTGCTGCTGGCCGCCGCCGATCCCGACGCCGCGATGGCCGCCTTCGACCTCGCGGCGGCGCGGTGGAGCGACATCGGCCGTCCCTACCGGGCCGCCCTCGCCGCCGAACGCGCCGCCCGCACCCGGACCGGCCTCGATCGCACGGAGACCCGCCTGGCCGGCCCGATCGCCGTCTTCGAGCGCCTCGGCGCGACCTCCGACGCGGCCCGCTGCCACCGCCTGCTGCGCGAACGCGGCCGACAGACCACCAACCCGCGCGGCCGGGGCGGCTACGGCGACCGGCTCTCGCCGCGCGAGGAGCAGATCCGCGAGCTCCTCGCCATCGGCGCCACCAACAAGGACATCGCCGCCGCCCTCTTCCTCTCCACCCGCACCGTCGAGAACCACGTCGCCCGGGTCCTCGCCAAACTCCGGACCACCCGCGCCGACCTCGCCGACGGGGCGGCCTGAGCACCGCGGCGTGCTCGCCAGGACGGCGGTCCCCGCGGTCCGGGCCCACCGCCCATGACGGCCTGT
>NZ_JZWY01000894.1:0-4012 GCF_000966955.1 Streptomyces sp. NRRL S-495 | reverse complement strand
AGACGCTCGGTCAGGGAGCGTACCTGCGCCGGCAGGCCGGGATCGGCACGGACGTCGTCCTCCCAGGTCCAGGCGTGCACGAGTCGCAGGGCCCGGCCGCGGCGCACCGCTTCGTCGGCCGCCCACCGCGCCGCCGCGGTGCTCTCGGCCGAACCGTCGATGCCGGCCAGTACGGACTTGCTCATGGCAGTACCCCGCCTTCCGTTGTTCGGGACCGCCTCGGGCACGACCGCCCGGGGCCGGGACCAGCCTCGCCGAGGGCGGCCCCGCGTCCCAGGGCCGGCCGGGTCCGCAGGTGGGGTCCAAGGTCCCGGATGTGCGAAGGCGCTCACCCGGACGTCCCGGGTGCGCGCCTTCGGCCGGTCGGCGGAGGGCGCGGCCGTCACGGTGAGGTCCGGAGTCTCAGCAGGCCGCCGGGGACAGCGGGAAGGCGATGTCGTAGGCCTGCTCCGTCCCGCCCCGCAGGAAGACCAGCCGGACCGTCAGCACACCGACGTCCGGACCCACGGTGGGGCGCCCGCAGATGCTGCCCTCGGTCCGCAGCCCGTCGGCGCCGAGCCCGTGGGCGCCCCCGTAGTCGAGGTAGTGGCGACCCCGGTCGTCGACGGCCTCCAGCCAGAGGAACAGCGGCGGCACACCGGGCGCGTCGGGCAGGAGATCGCCCGGGAGGGGCGGGGTGACGGAGTAGGTGACGGTGAAACCCTCCGCCGTCGTGGTCAGCGTGTGGACGGTCAACTCGTGCAGGCCGTCCAGGATCCGGACCCGGCACCCGCCGCCGGTGGTGCCGTGCGTGCTCATCGCGCCGACCGCCGATCGGGTCCGCGCAGCAGCCGGGCGGCCACGGCCGACCGGCCGGATCTGATGCGGTGAGTCACGTCATTCCCTTCGGCACCGAGCCCGTTCGGACCCTCAACCCTGGCAAGCCGACCGGACCGGGGACAAGGTCCGCAGGCGTCAGGGTGTTGTAGGGAACGCCCGGGCCGTCCTCCGGCAGGACCGCCGGAGCGCGTCATGTGTCACAGGACGACCAGGGCCACCAGGACGATCGCGCTGATCGCCATGACGCAGCCGAGCCCGAGGAAGGCGTACTCCAGCCGTCGGCGCTCATGGCCCGCCACGAGCACCTGGCTGGGGTCCGCCGGGTCGTAGCGGATCGGGACGTGCGAGCCGTCGACGAGGGGCGTGCGCCGGCTCGACGGCACCGGGGAGAACACCTCGACGACCCGGCCGTCCTCGGTGCTGAACTGCAGCAACGGGCGGGAGACGGCCGAGCGGTCCTCCGGCCCGGGGAGGCGCTCGCGCACCAGCGCGAGGCCCGGCACACCGACACGGCGCAGCCGTCGCAGCTCCCGAAGTCCCGCCAGGCCCGCGAGGTGGGCGACGAGGCCGCCCAGGCCCGCGAACACCGCCGCGGCGGATGCGACTGCGCTCGCCGCGCCCACGATTCCTCCCGTTCCCGGAGCGGCACTTGCGCCGGATGCGCCGCTCACGACCTGCCCAGTACGGTCGCCGTCGACCGGCACGGTGGATTCGGAGAACATGCCGGAGGCGGGCCGGGGCTGATTGACGATGCGTCAATGATCTCTACAGTTCGCCGACAGCGCGGATTGCAAGCCCCGGACTCCGGCCGGAACCGCCTCCGGAGCCGCTGGACGGCAGGGTCACCTCGACCGGACGGTGCCGAGCGCTGCGCGCCGCCGCCCGGGTGCGCCGGCGTAGCGCGGTACCGCGAACAGCGGACGGTCCGGGGTGCTCGCGTGCCGGGGTCGGGCGGGGGCCGCGGCCAGCTGGGGATCGACGGTGACCGTGGTGACGCCCAGCGGCTCGACGAGGGCTCGCAGGGCGGGCTCGGCGAGGGTGATCCACGCCTGAGTGGGGCCGAGGACGCCGACGAGCTGCTGCTCGCTGGTGAAGACGACCGCGGTGCGGTCACCGAGGGGCGTGCGGAAGAGCCGGGCGGCACAGCCCAGCGGACCCGACCGGACAGGAACCAGGAATCGTCCGGCCGGGCCGGGTTCGGAAGGCTCGGGGTCCTCGGCGGGCGAACGTCGGTCCATGACTGCCTCCAAGCAGGAACACACAGATGGATGCGGGCCCGGTCCTCGGAAGCGCCGCCGACCGGGCCCGCACCAGGACCGTATCCCCGCCCGCTCCCGCGCCGCCCCGGCCCCTGACGCTTTCATGATTCGATCACCCTCGTCCTTGACGCCACACGCATCGCCGCGACCGGCGTCATCGCCTTCGCGCCCGGATCGGCGCCGCCGGATTCGGGCCCGGTCGATCAGGAGAGCGGCGATCGGAGGAGTGTCGCAGCGGTGGCGTCGGTGGCGGCGCCGAGAACGGCGGGCAGGGCTGTGACGCTGTCGAGGATGTGGGTGTGGGGCACGGTCGCGAAGTCGGTGTCGGTGTGGGAGCCGGTGCGGACGGCGGCGGCGATGCGCGCGCCGGCTCGGTGGGCGGCGAGGAGGTCGCTGGTGGTGTCGCCGACGGCGGCGAGATGGTGGACGGATTCGGTGCCGGTGCGCAGCAGGGCGGTGAGGAGCATGTCGGGGTGGGGGCGGCCGCGACCGGCGTCGGCGGGGGAGAGGGCGAGGGGGACGAGGTCGTGCCAGCCGAGGGCACGCAGGATGCGGTCGCGGGTGGCCGGGGAGAAGCCGGTGGTGAGGACGACGTGGTAGCCGGTGGTGCGCAGGTGTTCGATGGTGTCGGCGGCGCCGGGGATCTCTCGGACGCCGTCGGTGTCGACGGACCGGTCGTAGGCGGCTTCGAAGGCGTGGTTGGCGGCCCGGGCGCGGTGCTCGTCACCTGCGGTCAGGGCGCGGAAGACCTCGATCTTGGACTGGCCCATGGTGTCGAGGGCGTAGGCGACGGCGGTGTCGTGCTCGGGGGTGCCGACGGGGATGCCGATGGTGCCGAGTGCGTGGTGGAAGGCGGCCAGGACGGCGCCGTCGTCATGGACGGTGGTGCCGGCCATGTCGAGGCAGACGAGCTGGATGGGAAGGGGGGCGGTGGTCATGGCGGGTCCTGTTCGCGAGGAGGTGTGGGAAGGGGGCGGCCATCTGGTGGCGGCTTATCGTGACAAGGGGTGGGTTGTTCACCCAATGGATGCCGGGACGGAGTGGCGGCGCTGCCCGGAAAGAGCCTGAAAAGAAGGCTTGGCGTGGGCCCGGATGCGGCGGACAACATGTGGTGACAGGTGGTGCGGGCGCGGGTGGTGGTGCCTGTAGGGTCGGTTCCGTGAAGGAGTCACTGCACGGCGTGGTCGCCGCCGAACTGCGTCGGCGGATCAGGAGCGGGTCACTGAAGGTGGGCGAGTTCCTGCCCTCGGAGGCGGAGTTGTGCGAGGAGTTCGCGGCCTCGCGGACACCGGTGCGGCAGGCGCTGGCGGCGCTGCGGGAGGAGGGGCTGGTCAGCGGCGGCCAGGGGCGGCGTTCGGTGGTGCTGGACGCGGTGCCCTCGCAGCCGTTCGAGTCACTGCTCTCCTTCACCACCCGGGCCCGGCTGACCGGGCACACCCCCGGCCAGCGCCTGCAGGAGATCGCCCTGCGCCGGGCGCCGGCGGCCGTCGCGGCGGCGCTGGAGCTGGACCCCGACGTGCTGGTGGTGCAGTTGCTGCGGTTGCGGCTGCTGGACGGGCGTCCGGCGATGCTGGAGCGGATGACGTACATCGAGGCGGTGGGCCGTCCGCTGCTGGACGCGGACCTGGACGCGGGCTCGATCTACGCGCTGCTGACCGCGAACGGGGTGGAGCTGGCGGCCGCCCGGCACACCTTCGACGCGGTGGCCGCCGACGAGGTCGACGCGCAGCTGCTGGAGGTGGAGGTCGGCACGCCGCTGCTGCGGGAGCGGCGGCTGACGAGGGACGCGCGGGGCGTGGCGGTGGAATGGTCGGAGGACCGCTATCGGCCGGACGTGGCGAACGTGACGGTGACCAACACGCGTTCGGCGCGTTCCGCGCAGTTGTAGCACCCCCTCCCGCGGGTGGGGGCGAGCTTTCACCGGGGGTTGGGGG
>NZ_JZWY01000893.1:0-2728 GCF_000966955.1 Streptomyces sp. NRRL S-495 | reverse complement strand
GTGGGTGGGGGCGCGTACCCTTTGAGGTGTAAGAGTCCGGACAGTGGCGGGAAATCGCCGCCGTCGCGGACGGGGACCACTGACGAAGGACTGAGCGACCCTGGCACGCCGTACGCCCGACGGTCCGCCGCCCGCGCCGACGGTGCAGCGGATTCGTCTCCGCTACACCAAGCGCGGCCGGCTCCGCTTCACCAGCCACCGCGACTTCCAGCGCGCCTTCGAGCGCGCCCTGCGCCGGTCGGTGGTGCCGATGGCCTACTCGGCCGGCTTCACCCCGCACCCCAAGGTGTCCTACGCCAATGCCGCGCCGACCGGTGTGGCCAGTGAGGCGGAGTACCTGGAGATCGGCCTCGCGGCCCACCGGGACCCGGAGGCGCTGCGCGTCCAACTGGACGAGTCGCTGCCCGAGGGACTGGACGTGATCGACGCGGTCGAGGTGCGGACGCCCAACTTCGTGGAGCGCCTGGAGGCCTCCGAGTGGCGGGTGCGGCTCGACGGCGTCGAGCCGCAGGAGGCGGCCCGTGCGGTCGCCCTTTTCCTCGCCCAGGAGCGGGTCGAGGTCGAACGCCTCACCAAGAACGGTCTGCGGGTCTTCGACGCGCGCGGGGCGGTGGCGGCTCTTGAGCTCCTCCCGTCGCAGGTCGACGGCGGTGCGGACACGGAGGGCGAAGAGACCCGCGATGTTCGGACCGGGCGTCCCTGTGCGATACTGCGCCTGGTAGTACGACACGCCACACCCGCCGTACGACCCGACGACGTGTTGTCCGGTCTCCGTGCGACGGCCGACCTGGCGCCGCCGGTCCCCGCAGAGGTGACCAGGCTGGCGCAGGGGCCGCTCGACGAGGGGACCGGCACGGTGACCGACCCGTTGGCGCTCGACCGCGCCGCGGCCCAGGCCGGCCCTCTGGCGGCCGGCGAGCCGCGCGCAACCGCGTCCGCCTAGCGGGCGGAGGCCGGGTCCAGTTCCCCACTGGATCCGCTGGTCCTCCAGGCCCCCGCTGCTCCCCAGGGGAGCGAGCGTCGTCGAAGCACAGGCCGGCCTCTTGCGGCCCGCCGACCCCGATGGTCGGTGGGCCCGAGGACCCCGTCCGGGAGCCACCCGGGGTTGGGGGACGGCGCAGCTTGGGAAAACCTCAGAAGACTGGTCAGACCAGAAGACTTTCGACACCCCGCCGAGGGCGGGGCGCCGAGCGAGACTACGAGCCCCTGTGCGGACTCGCGTCCGCGCGGCGGCACCGTGAGAGGGTCCGGGCCGAGCATCGTCGTGATGCCGGCCGGCCACCGGTGCCGTGCCGTGCCCGGATGCGGAGCCCGGGGGCCTGACGGGAGATCCACCCGCATGCTCGATAACACCGATCCGCAGCAGCCTGCGGCAACGGAACCGAACGACACCGCCGCGACCGGCGGCGACAGCGCGTCCGCCGCGCCGCCGCGCCGGCGTCGCCGCGCCGTGTCCCGCCCGGCCGGAGCGCCGCAGGGCGCTGCCGCCGAGGCCGCCGAGACGGTCGTCCCGGCCGAGGCCGAGGCCACCCGTCCGGTCGAGGCGCCGGTCGCCGAGGCCGCCGCCGAGCCGGCGGCGGAGAAGCCGGTCCGGGCCCGCCGCACCCGTAAGCGGGCCGAGGCGCCCGCCGGAGCGCCCGAGGACTCCTCGATCGTGGTCAGCGCGCCGGAGGCCGAGTCGGCCCCGGTCGCCGCCGCGAAGGCGGAGAAGGCCCCCAAGGCGGAGAAGGCCGAGAAGACCGAGGCGGAGCCGGCGGAGAAGCCCGCGCGGGCCCGTCGGAGCCGTAAGAAGGCCGAGCCCGAGGCCGCCCCCGTGGTCGAGGCGCCCGCCGCCGCGGCGGAGCCGGTGGCCGTCGAGGCCCCCGCCGTCGTGGAGGAGCCGGCCGCCCCGGCGCGCCGTCCCCGCCGCCGCCGGGTGGTCGAGGCCGCCCCCGTGGTGGTCGAGGAGCCGGTGGCCGAGGAGGCCGAGGTCGAGGAGCCCGTGGCCGAGGAGGCCCCGGTCGAGGAGCCGGTCGCCCCGGCGCCGGTCGTCGAGGCCGCCGAGCCGCCGCAGCGGGTGCGCCGCCGCGCGGTCCGCCCGTCCACCGCGATCTTCCAGGCCCCGGTCTTCCAGGAGCCCGCCCCCTTCACCGCTCCGGCGGCCCAGGCGGCACCGGCCAGCCAGGCCACCCAGGCCACCCAGGCCGCCCCCGCCGCCGCGCAGCCGGCCGCCGTCGAGGCGCAGTCCGCCCCGGCCGCGCCGCAGCGCGAGGAGGAGGAGTTCGAGTACAGCGGTGTCGGCCGCCGTCGCCGCGTCCGCACCTCGGTGCGGGTGCAGACCCCGGCCCGGGGGAGGCGCGGTGCCGCCGTGGAGCGGGTCGAGGCCCCTGCCGCGAAGGCTCCCGTAGCCAAGGCCCCGGCCGCCGCCAAGGCCCCCGTCGTGGTCGAGGCGCCCGCCGCCGTGGAGGCCCCGGCCGTCGCCGCCCCCGCCACCGGCCCCGAGGCCGAGGACGAGTGGGAGGACGGCCGTCCGTCGCGCCGTCGCCGCCGGGGCGGCCGCCGCCGCCGTCGCGGTGAGGCCGAGGAGGGCGAGGCCGAGGCCCCCGAGACCGAGCAGCCCGCCGTCGAGGAGCCGGCCGTCGCGGCCGCCGACGAGGACGACGAGGACGACGACGACCTGGCCGCCGGCCTGTCCTCCTCGCGCCGCCGCCGTCGCCGTCGCCGCCGCAGCGGTGAGGCCGGCGCCGTG
>NZ_JZWY01000892.1:0-9575 GCF_000966955.1 Streptomyces sp. NRRL S-495 | reverse complement strand
GCCGCCGCAGCGGTGAGGCCGGCGCCGTGGAGGTCGCCGAGACCACCGAGGACGGCGTCCGCACGGTGGTGAAGGTGCGCGAGCCGCGCCGCCGCTCCACCGAGCCGTCCTTCGACCCGGACGAGGTGCAGTCCATCAAGGGCTCCACCCGCCTGGAGGCCAAGAAGCAGCGCCGCCGCGAGGGCCGCGAGCTGGGCCGCCGCCGGGTGCCGATCATCACCGAGGCCGAGTTCCTGGCCCGCCGCGAGTCGGTCGAGCGCGTCATGGTGGTGCGTCAGAACGGCCAGCGCACCCAGATCGGCGTCCTCGAGGACGGCGTGCTCGTCGAGCACTACGTCAACAAGGAGCAGGCCACCTCGTACGTCGGCAACGTCTACCTGGGCAAGGTCCAGAACGTGCTGCCGTCGATGGAGGCCGCGTTCGTCGACATCGGCAAGGGCCGCAACGCGGTCCTGTACGCCGGTGAGGTCAACTTCGGCGCGCTGGGCGGCCACGGCGGCCCGCGTCGGATCGAGTCGGTGCTGAAGTCCGGCCAGTCCGTGCTGGTCCAGGTCTCCAAGGACCCGATCGGCCACAAGGGCGCCCGCCTGACCAGCCAGATCTCGCTGCCCGGCCGCTACCTGGTCTACGTGCCCGAGGGCTCGATGACCGGCATCTCCCGCAAGCTGCCGGAGAACGAGCGCGCCCGTCTGAAGCAGATCCTCAAGAAGATCGTCCCGGACGACGCGGGCGTCATCGTGCGCACCGCCGCCGAGGGCGCCTCCGAGGAGGAGCTGACCCGCGACGTCCAGCGCCTCCAGCAGCAGTGGGAGGACATCCGGAAGAAGGCCGCCTCCGGCAACGCCCCGGCGCTGCTGTACGGCGAGCCGGACATGACCGTCCGGGTCGTCCGCGACATCTTCAACGAGGACTTCACCAAGGTCATCGTCTCCGGCAACGAGGCGTGGAGCACCATCCACGACTACGTCGCCAACGTGGCCCCGGACCTCGCCGGCCGGCTCCAGCGGTGGACCTCCGAGGTGGACGTCTTCGCCACCTACCGGATCGACGAGCAGCTGATGAAGGCGCTGGACCGCAAGGTCTGGCTGCCCAGCGGCGGTTCGCTGGTGATCGACCGCACCGAGGCGATGATCGTCGTCGACGTCAACACCGGGAAGTTCGTCGGCCAGGGCGGCAACCTGGAGGAGACGGTCACCCGGAACAACATCGAGGCGGCCGAGGAGATCGTGCGCCAGCTGCGGCTGCGCGACCTCGGCGGCATCATCGTGATCGACTTCATCGACATGGTCCTGGAGTCCAACCGCGACCTGGTGCTGCGCCGTCTGCTGGAGTGCCTGGGCCGGGACCGGACCAAGCACCAGGTGGCGGAGGTCACTTCGCTGGGCCTGGTCCAGATGACCCGCAAGCGGGTCGGCCAGGGTCTGCTGGAGTCCTTCTCCGAGCCCTGCGTGCACTGCAACGGCCGCGGCGTGATCGTCCACATGGAGCAGCCGAGCGCCCACACCCACACCGGTGGCGGCACGGCCGCCGTCGAGGCGGGCGCGGGCAGCGGCAAGCGCCGGCGCCGGGGCAAGGGCGGCGCCGGGACCGAGGAGTCGCAGGTCGTCGAGGCGGCCGAGGTTGCTTCGGTCGAGGAGGCCGACGAGGAGTTCGAGATCGTCGAGTCCGCGCCGGTCCGCGAGGAGATCGAGGGCCAGCTGGCGATCGAGGTTCCGGGCGAGGCCGAGGCAGTGGCCGAGCCGGTCGCCGCCGCGCCGGTCGTGGTCGAGGCCCCGGTGGAGGCTCCGGCCGCCGCCCCCGCCGGACGGCCCCGCCGTCGGGCGGTCCGCAAGGCGACGGCTCCGGCCGGTGCGCCGGGCGGGGCGGAGATCGTGGTGCTGCAGGCCAAGGCCGAGGCGGCCCTGGAGTCGGCCCTGGCGGCCGTCTCCCCGGCGGCGCAGGCCCCGGTGGCCGAGGAGCCGCAGGCCGAGCCGGCCGCGGTCGAGGAGGCCCCGGCCGAGGCAGTGGCCGAGCCGGTCGCCGTCGAGGCCGCTCCGGTCGAGGAGGCCGCCGTGGCTGCCGAGGCTGCCGGGACCGAGGCCGGTCCGGACGCGACCGAGGAGCCCGCCGAGGAGGCGCCTGCCCCGAAGAAGCGGGCGGCCCGCAAGACCGCTGCCAAGAAGACCGCCGCCGCCGCCAAGAAGACGACGACGACCGCGGCGAAGAAGACCACCGCCCGCAAGACCGCCACCAAGCGGACGAGCGCGGCGGCCAAGAAGGCGGCGGCCGCCGAGGGTGATACGGCGGCCGAGTAGGGCCCGGTCCCGGGCGGACGTCCTCCGCCCGGGACCCGTACGGGCCGGTTTGCCCCAGCGGCGGCCGGCCCGTATTCTTGACCACTGGCGTGTCTACGCCTTGCTCCCGAGCACATCACCTCCCGGTCCTTGCAAGAGGACGGCTCCCCGCAAGGGGGGACGGGGGAGGCCCCTGTGTCCGTACCCAGGTGGCTGGCATCGAGAGTTCCGACCGAGTTGGGAAAGTAGGTACCGCATGTACGCGATCGTTCGCGCAGGCGGCCGCCAGCACAAGGTCGCCGTTGGCGACGTGCTGGAGATCGACCGTATCGAGGCCAAGCCGGGTGACTCGGTGGAGCTCTCCACCATCCTGGTCGTCGACGGTGAGGCCGTCACCTCCGACCCGTGGGTGCTGGCCGGCGTGAAGGCTCACGCCGAGGTGGTCGACCAGACCAAGGGCGACAAGATCGTCATCCTGCGCTACAAGAACAAGACGGGCTACCGCCGCCGTCAGGGTCACCGCCAGCAGCACACCGCGGTGCGCATCACCAGCATCGACTCGGTCAGCAAGTAAGGGGATAGCGAAAAATGGCACACAAGAAGGGCGCAAGCTCTACTCGTAACGGCCGTGACTCGAACGCCCAGCGCCTCGGCGTGAAGCGCTTCGGCGGCCAGGTCGTCTCCGCCGGCGAGATCATCGTCCGCCAGCGCGGCACCCACTTCCACCCGGGTGCCGGTGTCGGCCGCGGTGGCGACGACACCCTGTTCGCGCTGACCGCCGGTGCTGTGCAGTTCGGCACCCGCCGCGGCCGCAAGGTCGTCAACATCGTGGCCGTCGAGGCCTGAGTCACACCAGACTCACAATGAAGGGTGGGCCGGAATGTTCCGGTCCACCCTTCATGCTTTACAGGTAGAACACTGACTTCTTCGTACTGGAGGCACAACCATGACCACCTTCGTGGACCGCGTCGAACTTCATGTCGCCGCGGGCAACGGGGGCCACGGCTGCGCCTCCGTGCACCGCGAGAAGTTCAAGCCGCTCGGCGGCCCGGACGGCGGTAACGGCGGGGACGGCGGCAGTGTCGTCCTCACCGTGGACGCGCAGGTCACCACCCTGCTCGAGTACCACCACTCGCCCAAGCGCAAGGCCACCAACGGCAAGCCCGGAGCCGGCGGCAACCGCACCGGTGCCCTCGGCCAGGACCTCGTCCTCTTCGTGCCGGACGGCACCGTCGTCCTGGACCGGGAGGGCAATGTGCTCGCCGACCTGGTCGGCCACGGCACCAGCTTCGTCGCCGCCCAGGGCGGCCGCGGCGGCCTCGGCAACGCCGCGCTCTCCTCCGCCCGCCGCAAGGCGCCCGGCTTCGCGCTGCTCGGCGAGCCCGGCGAGTTCCGTGACATCGTCATGGAGCTCAAGTCCGTCGCCGACGTCGCCCTGGTCGGCTACCCGAGCGCCGGCAAGTCCTCGCTGATCTCCGTGCTCTCCGCCGCGAAGCCGAAGATTGCCGACTACCCCTTCACCACCCTGATCCCCAACCTCGGCGTGGTCACCGCCGGCGACACCGTCTACACCATCGCCGACGTCCCCGGGCTCATCCCCGGCGCCAGCCAGGGCCGCGGCCTCGGCCTGGAGTTCCTGCGCCACGTCGAGCGCTGCTCCGTCCTCGTCCACGTGCTGGACTGCGCCACCCTGGAGCCCGGTCGCGACCCGCTGACCGACCTGGAGACCATCGAGGCCGAGCTCGCCGAGTACGGCGGCCTCGGCGACCGCCCGCGGCTGGTCGCCCTCAACAAGATCGATGTGCCGGATGGCCAGGACATCGCCGACCTGACCCGCGCCTCCCTGGAGGAGCGCGGCTACCGGGTCTTCGAGGTGTCGGCCGCCTCCCGCAAGGGCCTGCGCGAGCTCAGCTTCGCCATGGCGCAGATCGTCGGCGAGGCCCGCGCGGCCAAGCCGCTGGAGGAGTCCACCCGGATCGTGCTGCGGCCCACGGCCGTCGACGACGAGGGCTTCACCATCACCGAGGAGGACGGCGCCTTCCGCATCCGCGGCGTCAAGCCGGAGCGCTGGGTCCGCCAGACCGACTTCTCCAACGACGAGGCCGTCGGCTACCTCGCCGACCGGCTGGCCCGCCTCGGTATCGAGGACAAGCTGTGGAAGGTCGGCGCGCACGAGGGTGACACCGTCATCATCGGCGCGGAGGAGAACGCCGTCGTCTTCGACTGGGAGCCGACCATGGCCGCCGGCGCCGAGATGCTCGGCCGCCGCGGCGAGGACCACCGCATGGAGACCCAGCGCCCGGCCGTCGACCGCCGTCGCGAGAAGCAGAAGGGCCGGGACGCCGCCGAGGCGGAGTACCTCGCCTTCGAGGCGCTCTCCAGCGGCCGCCAGGCCTCCATCGAGGGCGACGACGAGGACAGCTGAGTCCCCGTCCCGACCCGCGCGAGCCCCCGCCGCCCCGTCAACGGGCGGCGGGGGCTCGCGCGTTGACGGCGCGCCCGGCCGCGCGGGCCCGTCCCGCGCGCTGTCCGCGCGCCGTCCGGCGGCTGGAACACGGTGCGGGCGGGTCGGCCCGATCGCGTAGATTGCGGGGGAAACGGCCGGGCCGGGCCCGCCGCCAGCGCACCACACCGGAAGGGCGAGACCCGAGATGAGCGAGGACGAACTGCGGGCGGAGGTGCTGACCGCCCGGCGCATCGTCGTCAAGGTCGGCTCCTCCTCACTCACCACCGCCGCCGGCGGCATCGACGCCGACCGGGTGGACGCCCTCGTCGACGCGCTCGCCAAGGTCCGCACCCGCCCGGACGCCCCCGAGGTGGTGCTCGTCTCCTCCGGCGCCATCGCCGCCGGCCTCGCCCCGCTCGGCCTGGAGCGGCGGCCCAAGGACCTCGCCCGCCAGCAGGCCGCCGCCAGCGTCGGCCAGGGCCTGCTGATCGCCCGCTACACCGCCTCCTTCGCCCGCTACGGACTGCGCGTCGGCCAGGTCCTGCTCACCGCCGAGGACGCCAGCCGGCGCGCCCACTACCGCAACGCCTACCGCACCCTGGACCAGTTGCTGGCGATGGGCGCGATGCCGGTCGTCAACGAGAACGACACCGTCGCCACCGCCGAAATCAAGTTCGGCGACAACGACCGGCTGGCCGCGCTGGTCGCCCACCTGGTCCGCGCCGACCTGCTCGTGCTGCTCTCCGACGTCGACGGCCTCTACGACGGCGACCCCAGCCGCCCCGGCAGCAGCCGGATCGCCCGGGTCACCGGCCCGCACGACCTCGACGGCGTCGAGATCGGCAGCGCCGGCAAGGCGGGCGTCGGCACCGGCGGCATGGTCACCAAGGTCGAGGCCGCCCGGATCGCCACCGGCGCCGGCATCCCGGTCGTCCTCACCGCCGCCAGCCACGCCGCCGACGCGCTCGCCGGCCGCCCCACCGGCACCCTGTTCCTGCGCACCGGCAGCCGCTCCTCCGACCGGATGCTCTGGCTCGCCCACGCCAGCAGCCCGCGCGGCACCCTGCACCTGGACGCCGGGGCCGTCGAGGCCGTGGTCTCCGGCGGCGCCTCGCTGCTGCCCGCCGGGGTCACCAAGGTCGACGGCGAGTTCGCCGCGGGCGATCCGGTGGACCTTCTTGCCGAAAACGGCCACATCGTGGCGCGCGGACTGGTCAACTTTGATGCGAGGGAGTTGCCCCGCCTGCTCGGCCGGTCCACCCGGGACCTGGCCCAGGAGTTCGGCGCCGCCTACGAGCGGGAGGTCGTCCACCGCGACGACCTGGTCGTCCTGCGCGGCTGACCCGCCGTCGGACCGCCGGGGAAAGGGGTGGCTCCGCGCGGGGAGCACGCCCGGCCACGGGCGAGGAGGGACGCGGTCGGACCCGCGTCGGCCGGGGCCGGCGGGCACGACGACACGACATCGCCGAACAGGAGGCCGCCGGTGGAACGCAGGCGCGAGGCAGCGCTGACCGGAGGAACCGCGGGCCGACGGCTGACCAGCATCGACGGCGGCGGGGACGAGGGCCCGGCCGGACCGGCCGGTCCGCCGGAGGGTCCCGGCACGGTGCGCCGGCTCCCGACGGAGCGGCGCACCGCGCCCGAACCGCCCGCCGCGCCCGACCCGGCCCGGCTCTGGCACGTGGTGCTCAGCGTGGCCGGGCCGGTCACCCCGCTGTCCGAGCTGCGGGCCGGGCTGGAGCGGCTGGCGCACGACCACTCGTTCTTCCTGACCGCCCGCTACGCGGCCGACCACGCCGAGATCCGCTACTGGGAGCAGGCCCGGGACCTGCACGACGCGGCGGCGATCGCGCTGCGGCTGTGGGGCGAGCACAAGGCGACGGCCAAGCTGCCGCCCTGGGAGATCGTCGGCCTGGAGGTGGTCGACCGGGCGACGTACCACAAGCGGGTCGCCGAGGGCTTCGCCGGCCCGCCCCCGCAACTGGGCGGCGTCCACCCCTACTGAGGACCGGGAGAGCTGGGGCGGGGCCGGGGCCGGGCGGGCCGCAGGGGCCGGGAACGGCGTCTCACCGGGCGAAATGGGGCGGGGGAGCGGCCACGGCCTCCACTACCCTGGGCGCATGAGCAGCGCCAGCGCCCCCGCCTCCGCCGACAGCCCCGTCCTCGCCGTAGCGCGCCGAGCCAGGGAGGCCGCCGCCGCGCTCGCCCCGCTGCCGCGCGCCGCGAAGGACGCCGCGCTGCGGGCGATCGCCGACGCCCTGGTCGCCCGCGCCGCCGAGATCACCGCCGCCAACGCCGAGGACGTCGACCGGGCCCGCGCGGCCGGCACCCCCGAGTCGGTGGTCGACCGGCTCACCCTCACCGAGGAGCGGATCGCCGCCATCGCCTCCGACGTCCGCGACGTGGCCGGCCTGCCCGACCCGGTCGGTGAGGTCGTCCGCGGCTACACCCTGCCCAACGGCCTGGACGTCCGTCAGGTCCGGGTGCCGCTCGGCGTGGTCGGCATCATCTACGAGGCCCGACCCAACGTCACCGCCGACGCCGCCGCGCTCTGCCTGAAGTCCGGCAACGCCGTGCTGCTGCGCGGCTCGGCCTCCGCCTACCGCTCCAACACCGCCCTGGTCGCCGTGCTGCGCGACGCCGTCGCCGGGGCCGGGCTGCCGGCCGACGCGATCCAGCTCGTCCCCGGCGAGAGCCGGGACTCCGTGCAGGAGCTGATGCGCGCCCGCGGCCTGGTCGACGTGCTCATCCCGCGCGGCGGCGCCTCGCTGATCCGCACCGTCGTCGAGGGCTCCACCGTCCCCGTCATCGAGACCGGCACCGGCAACTGCCACGTCTACGTGGACGCCGAGGCCGACCTCGCGATGGCCGTCGGCATCCTGCTCAACTCCAAGGCCCAGCGGGTCAGCGTCTGCAACTCGGCCGAGACCCTGCTCGTCCACCAGGACATCGCCGACGCCTTCCTGCCGCTCGCGCTCGCCGCGCTCGCCGGGGCCGGGGTCACCGTGCACGGCGACGAGGCGGTGCTCAAGGCCGCGGCGGGCACCGGCGCCACCGTGCTGCCCGCCACCGACGAGGACTGGGAGACCGAGTACCTGTCGTACGACATCGCGGCCGCCGTCGTCCCCTCGCTGGACGCCGCCGTCGCGCACATCCGCCGCTGGACCTCCGGCCACACCGAGGCCATCGTCACCACCTCGCAGACCGCCGCCCGCCGCTTCACCAAGCTCGTCGACTCGACCACGGTCGCCGTCAACGCCTCGACCCGGTTCACCGACGGCAGTGAGTTCGGCTTCGGCGCCGAGATCGGCATCTCCACCCAGAAGCTGCACGCCCGGGGCCCGATGGGCCTGCCCGAGCTGACCAGCACCAAGTACATCGTCACTGGTGACGGACATGTCCGGGGCGAGGCGACGCAGACCGTGGGCGGCGCCGCCGACGCCGGCTGAACCCGCCCCGTCCGGGGCCCGCCGACCCCGCCGTCACACGGGCGCCGGACCAACTGGCCCGAGCCCCAGACAAATCGCCCGCCCGGTAATACGCTGAATCCGTGGCTGACGATGTGGGGGGCTTGCCGTACCCCGACGGTGCCGACCACGGTGGTGCGGACGACGAGTTCGCCACCGTGGTCTTCGACGAGGCGTTCGTCCGGTCCGCCGCCGTGCACGAGCCGACGGCCAAGGAGCGGCAGCTCGCCGCCGCCGAGGCCCGTCTCGAGCCGGACGCGGCCGGACCGGGCTGGGGCTTTGAACCCCCGGCCGCGGACGGACTGCCACTGGAGCTGCGCCCGTACCCGAGCCGGCTCGACGACGACCACCTCTATCCCGATCCGTGGTCCGGCCCGGGCCGGACCGGCGGACGGCGTTCGCGGCGCTGGCGCCCGGGCGGATTCGACCCGATCGGCGCCGGCCGCGGCCGGTACGTCGCCCAGCAGCGCTGGCACCGGCCGGTGGCCTGGGTGCTCGCCGTGATCATGGGCGTGAGCCTGGTCGCGGTGGCCGTCGCGGCGATCTACCAGGGTGTGGGCGGGGCCGGCGGTACCCCCCGGCGGCCCGAGTCCGGCAGCAGCAGCGCCGGGGTCGACCCGGTGCCGCCGCCGGCCGAGCCGTCGCTGGTGGTCACCGGCCCGGCGGGCTGAGCCACTGCCCGGCGGGCGGGCCGGTCCGACGCGCCCCGGGGCGGCTGCCACCGGTCACGGAGAGCTTCCGGTGATCTGCCGCAGGACCCTCGTGGCGGAGCCGGGATGCGCCTTACCCTGGTGTCATGGGTGACCCGCGCGAGCCTCCGGAGGGTGCGCCCGACGGTGGTTCCGGAAACGAGGACGAGTACCGGTCCGTCGTGTTCGACGAATCGTTCGTCCGGGCTGCCCGGATCCAGGAGCTGTCCGCGCGCGAGCGGCTCTCCGGCTCCTTCGCCCGCGCCACCCGGCCCAAGGTCCGGCTCGGCCCGCTGGGCACCGTGCCCCGGCAGGCGCTGGCCCTGCTGCTGGTGATCCTGCTGGCGTTCGGCGCCGCCGTGTACTTCGGTGTCACCTCGCCGACCCGGCCCACCGCCCGGCCCCAGGGCAGCCAGCTGACCGTGAGCCTGGTGGCGCTGAGCCCGGCCTCGTCGGTCCGTCCGGTGGCCGACCCGGCGAACCCGTTCACGACCCTGCCGCCGGGCTACAGCGACGGCGCGGTCGGCCTGGGGACACCCGCCGGCGCGGCCAGCGGCCACTTCTCCCGGGTCGAGGTGACCAAGGCCCTCGACACCGTGCAGCGCTATCTGGTGGCCTCCTCGCTGTCGCCCGCCGTGCTGGTGCAGGGGGCGACCGCGGAGGTGCGGGCCTTCGTCACGCCCGGTGAGCAGGCCCAGTT
>NZ_JZWY01000891.1:0-8555 GCF_000966955.1 Streptomyces sp. NRRL S-495 | reverse complement strand
CGCCCGGTGAGCAGGCCCAGTTCGACGCGAGCGTGCTGCAGCCGGTCGACGACCGGCACCACGCGCTGACCGGCTGGCTGGTCCGCTTCGACCCGGCGCAGGTCGCGCTGGCCGCCGACACCGTGAAGGTGGCCGGGGCGATGCGGATCGACGAGGCGGACAGCGGCACCCTGCGGATCACCACCGACCACACCTTCGTCTACGCGCTGAAGGCCGCCGGGGCGCCCGCCGGGGCGCCGGTCACCCTGGAGACCGTGCGGCGGCAGCTGACCTTCGAGTTCGACCGGATCGACCTGGCGGCGGCGCAGCTGCGGCTGGTCGACTCGGTGCTGCAGGCCGGGCCGGCGCCGTGCGACGGCTCGCTGGCCGGGGTGGTGCAGCCGGTGCTGGCCGGGGCGGATCCCGCCGCGCCGCCGAGTGGGCCGTCGGCGGTGGATCCGGGCAACCATGCCCGGCCGGCCTGGCAGGTGTGCGGGGTGCTGGCGGGCGGCTGAGACCCTCGGCGGGGGTCCTCCTGGCTGGAGAAGGTGGCCGGTGGTTCGGCCGGTGGGCGTGGCCGGAACCCCCGGCGGCCCCCGGTCGGGGTGACCGGGGGCCGCCGGAGGCTCGCCGCGGGGGCGGGGCCGGGCTCAGTTCGTCCCGGACGTGCCGTCCTTGCCGCCGTCGCCGCTTCCGTCGGTGCCGCTGCCGTTGCCGCTGCTGGAGCCGTTGCCGCCGGCGCGGGCTCCGGTGAAGGTGTCGCGGAGCTTGCCGCCGACCGTCACCGCGCCGCCCGCGACATCGCGGATCAGGCCCATCAGCGGGTCCTTGCTCTCCTTCACCGAGGTCGTGTAGTGGTCGGCCGCCGCCCGCCACTGGTCGCCGACCGAGGTGTTCGGGTCGTCGGTGCGGCGCGGGTAGGCGCCGGCCAGGATGGAGCGGTAGTCCTCGCTCTCGGCCCACTTCTTCAGCTGGGCGACCCGGACCACCGCGAACGGGTGGCTCTGCGGCAGCACCTGCAGCAGCTTGAGCACGCCGTCGCGCAGGTCGCCGGCCTTCTCGTACTCCTCGGCCTGCTCCAGGAAGGCGTCCACGTTCATCTCGGCCAGGTTGTGGCCACCGGCCAGCTTCATCAGCGCCCGCATCGAGGCCTGGAGGTCCTGCCCGGCGAGCAGGCCGGCCCGGTCGCTGGAGAGCTCGGCCTTGCGGAACCACTCCTTGAGCGCGGTGACGATCGCCATGATCGCCAGATTGCCGAGCGGCACCCAGGCGATCCGGGCGGCGATGTTGGTGAGGATCATCAGCATCGTCCGGTAGACCGCGTGGCCGGACATCGCGTGACCGACCTCGTGGCCGATCACCGAGCGGAGCTCCTCCTCGTCCAGCAGCTCGACCAGGCCGCTGGTGACCACGATCACCGGCGTGTCGATGCCGATGCAGAACGCGTTGACCGTCGGGTCCTGGCTGACGTAGAGGTCCGGCACCTTGTCGAGGTCGAGCACGTAGGCGGCGTCGCGCACCATGCCGTGCAGCTCGGGGAACTGTCGCTCGGAGGTCTTCACGGCGGTGGCCAGGAACATCAGCCGGATCGAGCGCTCGGAGACCAGGCCGGCGAGCTTCTTCAGCACGTCGTCGAAGCCGGTGAGCTTGCGCAGCGCGACGAGCGCGGAACGGTCGGCCGGGTGTTCCCAGGCCCGGGTGGAGATCTCCGGGAAGCGCTGACGGCGCCGGCTCGGGGTCTTCGCGATCGGGTCGGTCATGGTGTGAGTACCTCCTGTCGACGGCGGCCCCGGCACCCGGCCGGCCCCCGCTGGTCCTTCGCCTGTAACGACTGTCTGTGCAACGTCCGTGGTTGCGTACTCGTCCCCGCGGCCACCCTACGTGTCGCCGGGAGCCCGTTCGGAGCCCGTTCGGGGCCGGGCCTGAGCCCGTTCGGGGCCGGGGCGGGGCCGGGGCGGGAGCCCGTCGGTGCGGCGCGGACGGTGTCCGCGGGGGCGGTGGGCGGCCCCGGTGTGAGGGCGGTTTACCCTGAATGCCCGGGGAAAGCCGGGCCACCTCCGGCCGCGGCACCGAGCAGTCCGAGGAGCCCGCCGATGTCCACCGCCGCCCTTGTCAGCCTGGCCGCCCCGATCTCCGGGGAGGGCGGCCCCGGGATCTTCCTGCGGATCATCCTGATCGCCTCCTTCGTCGGCGTCGGCCTGCTCGCCTGGATCCTGCTGCGGGCCGGCCGCAACAACTGACCGGCCCCCCGGCGGGGCGTCCCCGACCGAGGGCTCACGGCGGTTCAGACGTGGTGGGCCGCCGAGCGGTTGCCTTGTAACCCCCCGTACGATGACGGGTGGGCCCTCACCGGCCCGCACGACACCCCTGTCCGTCATCCGAGCCGAGAAGGTCCCGCCGACCATGAGCACTGCCGCCGCACTCCCTGTCCTGAACCTTCTCGCCAACGAGAGCGAGGGGGGCAACCACGACAGCCTCAGCCCGTACCTGACGGGTGGCGCCGCGTTCTTCGTCCTTCTGCTGCTGCTCTTCGTGACCACCCGCTTCAACCGGGACCGCTGACCCGGCCGACGGTGGCCCGGGGTGCGGAACCGCCCCCGGGACGCCCGGCACCCGGCCGTTCCCGCACCGTAACGGGCGTCGCGTAAGGTGTGGCGCCATGGGAGAGCAGACCGGGAGTCCCGGTGTACCGGCGCCGGTGAAGCGTCGTCTCGGCGTCATGGGCGGCACCTTCGACCCGATCCACCACGGGCACCTGGTCGCGGCCAGTGAGGTCGCCAGCGCGTTCCACCTGGACGAGGTGATCTTCGTCCCGACCGGGCAGCCCTGGCAGAAGAGCGACCGCGAGGTCACCCCGGCCGAGGACCGCTACCTGATGACGGTCATCGCCACCGCGGAGAACCCGCAGTTCTCGGTCAGCCGGATCGACATCGACCGCGAGGGACCGACCTACACCGTCGACACCCTGCGCGACCTGCGGGCGCTGCACCCGGAAGCGGACCTCTTCTTCATCACCGGCGCCGACGCGCTCGCCCAGATCCTTTCCTGGCGCGACTCCGAGGAACTCTTCTCGCTCGCCCACTTCATCGGCTGCACACGGCCGGGGCACGTTCTGACCGATGCCGGGCTTCCGGTGGGCGGGGTCTCCCTGGTGGAGGTCCCGGCGCTGGCCATCTCCTCCACGGACTGCCGGGACCGGGTCGCCAAGGGCGAGCCGGTCTGGTACCTCGTCCCGGACGGCGTGGTCCGCTACATCGACAAGCGGGCGCTCTACGCGCCGCACCGGACCTGATCCCGGAGGGGCCGACGGATGAGCGAGCGCAGGGGACCGCAGGGGCAGCAGCCCGGGCAGCCGGACGACTGGTCGACCGGGCAGTACCCGCCCTACCAGCAGCAGGGCGGCTACGAGCAGCAGCAGTACGACCAGTACGAGCAGCAGCCCGGGATCTACGAGTCCGGTCAGTACGAGTCGTCGGGGCAGTACGAGCCGTCGGGCCAGTACGAGCAGCACGGGCAGCACCAGCAGTACGACCAGTACGGGCAGCCGGTGCCGTCCGCGCCCTACGGGCAGGGCCAGTACGGCTACCAGGACCAGTACCAGCAGCAGGGCTACCAGCAGGGCTACGAGCAGGGGTACGAGCAGCCGCGGGAGCAGCCCGGCCAGTACGGTCAGCAGCCGGCCCAGGGGTACCAGCAGCAGGGCGGCTACGGCTACCAGGACCAGTACCAGCAGCAGGGCTACCAGCCGTACGAGCAGCCGCAGTCCCCGTCCCCGTCCCAGGGCCAGGCCCCGGCGCAGTCCCCGGCGCAGGCGTACGCGACCGCTCCGATGCCGGCCGTCGTCGAGCCGGAGCCGGCCGGGACCACGCCGGCGGCCCCGGTGACCCCGCGGGCCCGGGTACCGCGCCCCGCCGCCGCCGAGCCGGCCGCCCCCGCCCGTCCCGAGCCGCCGTCCGAGCAGGTCGGCGGCTCCCGCGCGACCCGGTCCAGGACCGCCGGCGCCCCCGAGGACAACTACGCCACCGGCGAGTTCACCTTCGTCGACGAGGAGGAGGCGGAGTCCGAGGACGTCATCGACTGGCTCAAGTTCGCCGAGTCCCGCAGCGAGGTGCGCGCCGAGCGCCGCCGCAGGCTCCGCAACCGGCTGATCGGCCTCGTCGCCGTCGCCGCGGTCGCCGGTGCCGGCGCCGGCGGCTACCTCTGGTTCACCCGCGACAAGGGCGACTCCGCCACCGCCGCCGCCGGGCCGCGCCAGGTCAACGTCGTCCACCTGCGCGACCTCCAGGGCAAGGTCTCCAGCGCGCTGCTGGTCAACGACACCGCCGGCAAGAAGGGCACCGTGCTGCTCCTGCCGGACACCCTGCGGCTGCCCGGCCCCGGCGACCCGCCGGTCACCACCGTCGGCCAGGCCATGGACTCCCTCGGCGCCTCCGGCACCCGGGACGGCCTGACCACCGTGCTCGGCGCCCCCGTCGCCGGCACCTGGCGCCTCGACACCCCCTACCTGGAACTGCTGGTCACCCAGCTCGGCGGCGTCCGGGTGGACACCGACGCGGAGGTCCACGAGGGCGGCCGGCCCGACGGCAAGGTGCTCGCCGCCGCCGGCAAGAACACCCTGCTCGGCGGGAAGGCCGCGGTCGGCTACGCCACCCTGCAGAACGCCGGCGAGAGCCGGGACGCCCAGCTCGCCCGCTTCGGCCAGGTGATGGACGCGGTGGTGCGCACGATGCCGGTCGAGTTCAAGGACGCCAAGGACGACGTGCACCGGATGAACGCGGTGCTCGACCCCTCCCTGCCCGAGGACGCGCTCGCCGGAGTGCTCGCCCAGCTCGCCCAGCAGTCGAAGGCCGGGCAGTTCGGCACCGCCACGCTGACCGTCAAGCCGGACGGTTCGCTGGACGAGGCCACCGCCGGCAAGCAGGTCAAGGACGTGCTCGGCGGCACCGTGAAGGCCGCGACCGGCGCCGACGCGCCTCCCCGGGTCTCCGTCCAGGACGCCTCCGGCAACGACCAGGCGGCGGCCGCCGCCCAGGTCCAGGTGGTCAACGCGGGCCTCACCTTCGTCCCCGGCGGGGCCAAGTCCGCGCCGCAGGCCGCCAGTGAGATCCGCTACACCGACGACGCCCGGCAGGCCGCCGCGAAGTCCCTGGCGATCAGCCTCAACCTGCCGGAGACGGCGGTGAAGAAGGTCGCCGACGCCCAGAACGCCGACCTGGTCGTGGTGCTCGGCAAGGACTACGCGCCGCCGAAGGCCCCGTAGTCCCGGCCGCCGGACGGGGCGCCCCGCGCCCGCGCGGCGGCCGCCCCGTCCGGCCCACGGCCCGGCGGTCCCGGAAAACGGTTCCGGGGCCGCCGGGGCGGCGTGAGATCCTGGAAGGCGATCCCCGCGCCCAGTGCGCCGGGCGACCCCAAGCAGCCGAGCCGGAAGTACATCGTGACCGCCACTGAGCACAGCCAGGAACTCATCAACGTCGCCGCCCAGGCGGCGGCCGACAAGCTGGCCCACAACATCGTCGCGTTCGACGTCAGCGAGGTGCTGTCGATCACCGACGCCTTCCTGATCGCCTCCGCGAGCAACGACCGCCAGGTCCGTTCCATCGCCGAGGAGATCGAGGACCAGCTGCGCGAGAAGCTGGACATCAAGCCGGTGCGCCGCGAGGGCGAGCGCGAGGGCCGCTGGGTCCTGCTCGACTACCTCGACATCGTCGTGCACGTCCAGCACTCCGAGGAGCGCTCCTTCTACTCGCTGGACCGCCTCTGGAAGGACTGCCCCGAGCTGCCGCTGCCGGAGGACGCCGTCGCCTCCCGCAACCGCCCCGACGCCCACACCGACGCGGCCGGCAACGCCCTGGCCCCGGCCGAGCAGGCCCCGGCGGACGATTTCGGCGCCGAGGACTACAGCTGAGCCGGGAGGCGCGAGGTCCGCGCATCGTCTTCTGGCGACACGGCCAGACCTCCTGGAACCTCGAATCGCGCTTCCAGGGCACCACGGACATCGAGCTGACCGGGGAGGGCGTGCTGCAGGCGCAGCGGGCCGCCCGGATGCTCTCCGGCCTGCGTCCGGACCTGCTGGTCTCCTCCGACCTCTCACGGGCCCGCCGTACCGCCGACGAGCTGGCCAGGGTGACCGGCCTGGACGTGCAGCACCACGAGGGCCTGCGCGAGACCTATGCCGGTTCCTGGCAGGGGCTGACCAACGCGGAGATCCGCGAGCGCTTCCCGGAGGAGTTCGCCGCCTGGGCGCAGGGCGAACCCGTCCGGCGCGGCGGCGGCGAGCTCGCGACCGAGGTCGCGGACCGCGCGGTGCCGGTGGTGCTCGACGCGGTCGGCAAGCTGCCCGAGAACGGCACCCTGGTGGTGGTCAGCCACGGCGGCACCATCCGCACCGTGCTGGGGCGGATGCTCGGCCTCGAGCCGGAGCTGTGGGAGTGCTTCGGCGGGCTGTCGAACTGCTGCTGGTCCGTGCTGGGCCTCGGCGCGCGGGGCTGGCGGCTGCTGGAGCACAACGCCGGCACCCTGCCGCAGCCGGTCATCGGCGACGACACCTGAGCGGTCCGGACACCGTCCGGACGGTGTCCGGGGGGTGCCCGGGCACGGTCGGGACGGTGTCCGGGCGATGTCCGCGGCGGTGTGCGCGGTGAGGGTGCGGAGCGCGTGTGGAGCGGGGCCGGGAAGGGCGGATTTCGCAGTTCCGGGTCGGACCGGTTAGAGTTTTCCTCGTTCGCACGGAGGGAACGCGGCCCGGAAGGGAAGCGGGAGATCCGGACGACGAGGGGCTGTAGCTCAGTTGGTAGAGCGCTTGCATGGCATGCAAGNGGGTAGGGCGGGCGTCCGCGCGGGGCTCGGGCCGTGATCGCGCGGGCGTCCGCACGGGGCTCGGGCCGCGATCGCGCGGGCCCTGCGGGAACGGATTCGTGGAGCACCCCCGGACCGTGTAAAGTAAGTGATGTCGCCGAGGGAAACGGAACGAAACCCCCGGTGACATCGCAGGTCGAGGGGCTGTAGCTCAGTTGGTAGAGCGCTTGCATGGCATGCAAGAGGTCCGGGGTTCAATTCCCCGTAGCTCCACTCCGCACCCGGAGTGCCCTCGGAAGATCGTTTCTGCTCGAGGGGCTGTGTGTGTCGCGGGGCTGTAGCTCAGTTGGTAGAGCGCTTGCATGGCATGCAAGAGGTCCGGGGTTCAATTCCCCGTAGCTCCACAGNGAATCGAAGGCCGTCTCCCGGAAACGGGGGGCGGCCTTCGGCGTTCCGGGGGCACTGCTGGGGCCTCGGCGGCTGTTCGACGCCCGCGGCTGGTGCGCGGCTGGTGCGCGGCCGGTGCGCGGCCGGTTTCGGCGACCTCCCGACGACGGCCCCCGGCGGACCGCTACCGTCGGAGTCATGGCCGATCTGGAGCGCAGACGCAACGAGGAACTCGCCCGGATACTCCACCAGCTCGGCTGGAGCCCGGAGCGGCTCGCCCGCGAGGTCAACCTCACCGTCCCGGCCCGGCTCGCGATCAGCTCCACCGCCCCCTACAAGTGGCGCGACCGGGGCATGGTCCCGCGCAGCCCCCACGACCAGGCCGTCTGTGAGGTGTTCAGCCGCACCCTCGGCATCGCCGTCACCTACGAGCAGCTCTGGGGCCGGATGGGCGGCCACCGCGGCGCCAAGATCCTCTCCCCGCGGCTGCTGACCGACCCGTGGACGGCCGACACCGCCCAGACCGCGCTGCGCGAGACGGCTGCCGACGCCGGACCCGTCCGCCTCACCGACCTCTTCCGCGGCGCCGACCTCGCCGAGGCCGCCCGTCGGCTCACCACCCCGCCCCCGGCCCTCGGCGGCGACGGCGTGCTGCGCGTCGACCCCGCGCTGGTCGGCGAGCTCGCCGCCGCCCACCGCAGCAAGCAGCGGCTGGAACGGTCCTGCGGCGGCGGACTCGTCCTCGGCCCCGCCCGCGCCGAACTGGCCATGGTCACCAAGCTGTTGGAACTCGGCGCCTACGACGAACCGCTCGGCCGGGCGCTGTACGGCGCGGCCGGCCGCCTCGCCGGCCTGGCCGCCTGGGCCGCGTACGACCTCGGCCACGACGCCACCGCCCAGCGGGCGTTCGCGGCAGCACTGCGCGCCGCCCACCTCAGCGGCGAGCGGCGGGCCGGGGTGGCCGTGCTCGGCGGCCTCGTCGTGCTGGCCACCGGTAGCGCGGGCGGGCGGGGGCTGGACGCGGTCACGGTGCTGGCCGAGGCGGTGGCGGCGGCCGGCGACGCGCTCGGCCCGGCCGACCGGGCACTGCAGCTCGGCCGGATCGCCCGCGCGCACGGGCGGCGCGGGGACGCCGCCGGGCTGGCGGAGGCGGCGGGGCGGGCGTTCGCGGAGCTGGACGGGGAGGCGGGAGGGGAAGCCGGTGGGGAGGCGTGGGCGGACCTTGCCGGGATGGTGGGGGAGGGGCACCTGTTCCTCGGCGAGCACCGGCGGGCCCAGGAGCTGTTGACGGAGGCGGTGGCGGCGCTCGGACCGGGGCGGGCCAGGGCGCGGGCGCTGCTGATGGTGCGGCTGGCCGAGTCGCAGCGGCTGGCCGGTGCCACCGCCGAGGCGGT
>NZ_JZWY01000890.1:0-7085 GCF_000966955.1 Streptomyces sp. NRRL S-495 | reverse complement strand
TGCCACCGCCGCGGCGGTCCGGACGGCGGACCGGGCGCGGGCGCTCGCCGCCGGGATGCAGTCGGAGCGGGTGGCGCGGGCGTTGCGCGGGATCGACGCGGCGTTCCGCTCGGCGGAGTCGGCGGAGTCGGAGTCGTTGGTGTCGGTGCCGGTGGGGGAGTCGGGGTCGGCGGTGTCGGCGGTGGTCGTGGAGACGGCCGCCGGGCCGGGGGAGGCCGCGGTGGAGGTGTCGGCGGGGACCGGCGCCTGACGGGCGCGCCCGTGGTCTCCCCCGGAGGCGCCCGACCCCTTGCGGTACCCTGAGCCCATGCGAACCGCGCGCCTGCTTCTTAGTCGGCCGCGCTGACCAGGACCGGCCACGCCCCAGGGCGGAGCCGGAGTCGGCGTGGCACCCCCTCCTGCGAGGGGCTTTTTTGTTTTCCGCCCGGCTCACAGCCCGGCACCGTCCGGGCCCCGGTCCGGACACCCCGCCCCGTCGCCGGCCCGCAACGCCGGTTCGCCAACTGACATCGATGGAGCTTTAAGGACCATGAGCGAGACGACCCCTGCGTCCGGCGCGGCCGACACCGCGACCGCGCCGTTCCGGTACAGCGCTGCCCTGGCGGCGGAGATCGAGTCCCGCTGGCAGGACATCTGGGAGAAGGAGGGCACGTTCCACGCCCCCAACCCGGCCGGCGACCTGGCCGATCCCGCCGCCGCCGACGTCGCCGCGAAGCCGCACAGCTTCATCATGGACATGTTCCCGTACCCGTCGGGTGCGGGCCTGCACGTCGGCCACCCGCTGGGCTACATCGCCACCGACGTGTTCGCCCGCTACCAGCGGATGAACGGCTTCAACGTGCTGCACACCCTGGGCTACGACTCGTTCGGCCTGCCCGCCGAGCAGTACGCCGTGCAGACCGGCACCCACCCGCGGGTGTCCACCGAGGCGAACATCGCCAACATGCGCCACCAGCTGCGCCGGCTGGGCCTGGGCCACGACCCGCGCCGTTCGATCGCCACGATCGACCCGGAGTACTACCGCTGGACGCAGTGGATCTTCCTGCAGATCTTCAACTCCTGGTACGACGAGCAGGCCCACCGGGCCCGCCCGATCGCCGAGCTGGTCGCCGCGTTCGCTGACGGCACCCGCGAGGTCCCCGGCGGCCGCGACTGGGCCGCGCTGAGCGGTGCCGAGCGCGAGGAGGTGCTGGGCGAGTACCGGCTGGCCTACGCCAAGGAGGTGCCGGTCAACTGGTGCCCCGGCCTGGGCACCGTGCTGTCCAACGAGGAGGTCACCGCCGACGGTCGCTCCGAGCGCGGCAACTTCCCCGTCTTCAAGTCCAACCTGCGCCAGTGGATGATGCGGATCACGGCCTACTCGGACCGGCTGATCTCCGACCTGGACCTGCTGGACTGGCCCGAGGCGATCAAGCTGCAGCAGCGCAACTGGATCGGCCGCTCCGAGGGCGCCCGGGTCGACTTCGCCGTCGGCGAGCGGAAGATCACCGTCTTCACCACCCGCCCCGACACCCTGTTCGGCGCCACCTACATGGTGCTGGCGCCCGAGCACGACCTGGTCGACACGATCGTGCCCGCCGCCTGGCCCGAGGGCACCCCCGAGGCCTGGACCGGTGGCGCCGCCACCCCCGCCGAGGCCGTCACCGCCTACCGTGCCGCCGCGGCCGCCAAGTCGGACGTCGAGCGCCAGGTCGAGGCCAAGGTCAAGACCGGTGTCTTCACCGGCGCCCACGCCGTCAATCCCGTCAGCGGCGAGCCCGTCCCGGTCTTCATCGCCGACTACGTGCTGATGGGCTACGGCACCGGCGCCATCATGGCCGTCCCCGCCCACGACCACCGCGACTTCGCCTTCGCGCGCGCCTTCGAACTGCCGATGCGCTGCGTCGTCGAGCCCACCGACGGGCGCGACGAGGACCCGGCCGGCTGGGACGACGCCTTCGACACCTACGACTCCGTCATCGTCAACTCGGCCCACACCGAGGGCACCGAGGACGGCATCTCGCTGAACGGCCTGGGCGTCGTCGAGGCCAAGGCCGCCGTCACCGCCTGGCTGACCGCCCGCGGCATCGGCGAGGGCACCGTCAACTACCGCCTGCGCGACTGGCTGTTCAGCCGCCAGCGGTACTGGGGCGAGCCCTTCCCGATCGTCTACGACGAGGACGGCGTCATGCACGCGCTGCCCGAGTCGATGCTGCCCGTCGAGGTCCCGCAGGTCGACGACTACTCGCCGCACACCTACGACCCGTTCGACTCCACCTCCACGCCGAAGACCCCGCTGTCCCGCAACGAGGACTGGGTCAACGTCGAACTGGACCTGGGCGACGGCGTGAAGACGTACCGCCGCGAGACCAACACCATGCCCAACTGGGCCGGTTCCTGCTGGTACGAGCTGCGCTACATCGACCCGTCCAACCGCGAGCAGGTCGTCGACCCCGCCAACGAGCAGTACTGGCTGGGCCCCACCGAGCAGAAGCCCGGCGGCGGCGCCGACCTGTACGTCGGCGGTGCCGAGCACGCCGTCCTGCACCTGCTGTACGCCCGCTTCTGGCACAAGGTGCTGCACGACCTGGGGCACGTCTCCTCGGTCGAGCCGTTCCACAAGCTGTTCAACCAGGGCATGATCACCGCCGACGTCTACCGCGACGAGCGCGGCTTCCCGGTGCCCGCCGCCGAGATCGAGGAGCGCGACGGCCAGTACTTCTGGCAGGGCGAGCCGGTCAAGCGCGAGGCCGGCAAGATGGGCAAGTCCCTGAAGAACGCCGTCGCCCCCGACGAGATCGCCGACGAGTACGGCGCCGACACGCTGCGCCTGTACGAGATGTCGATGGGCCCGCTGGACGTCTCCCGCCCGTGGGACACCCGCGCCGTCGTCGGCTCCTACCGCTTCCTGCAGCGGCTGTGGCGCAACATCGTCTCCGAGACGAGCGGCGAGCTGGTCGTGACGGACGAGGAGCCGGACGAGGCGACGCTGCGCGCCCTGCACAAGGCCGTCGACGGCGTCCGCGCCGACATGGCCGGGCTGCGCTTCAACACCGCGGTGGCCAAGGCGATCGAGCTGAACAACTACCTGGTCAAGCGCGGTTCCACGCCGCGTTCGGTGGCCGAGCAGGTGGTGCTGATGGTCGCGCCGCTGGCCCCGCACATCGCCGAGGAGCTGTGGCGCCGGCTGGGTCACGGCGACTCGCTGGCGCACACCGACTACCCGGTGGCCGACCCGGCGTACGTCGTCGACGAGTCGGTGACCTGCGTCGTCCAGATCAAGGGCAAGGTCAAGGCCCGGCTGGAGGTCGCGCCGTCGATCTCGGACGCCGAGCTGGAGGCGCTGGCGCTGGCCGACCCGGCGGTCGTCGCGGCGATCGGCGGGGCCGAGGTGCGCAAGGTGATCGCGCGGGCGCCGAAGCTGGTCAACATCGTCACCGGCTGAGGCTGAGGCTGATCTGTTCGGTGGGGCGGGCGTTCCTTCGGGGGCGCCCGCCCTGCGGCGTTCCGGGGGTCGGTGTGGNGCCTCCAGGGGGTTCGGCGGGGCTTCCCGGGGTTCGGTGGAAGTCGGGGTTCCCCCCGATGCGTCCCTGAACCTTTCCCTGAACTAGGGCCCGGCAGCCCTGAACGGTGGCCCGTCCGGCCGGTCCCGGGGCTACGGTGGAACCCTCGGTGGGCCGGCCCGCGTTGGGCCCGGTGGGGGCCGGTTCGACTGGCGGAAGGCGGCGTGTGATGGAGATTCTCGGGGTGTTGCTCGGAATCGCCCTGCTCCTCGGGCTCGGGGTGGTGGTGCTCGTCGTCATCGGCCTGGTCAAGGCGGCCCGGGCGGTCGGCGAGAAGGTGGAACGCCAGGAGGCCAAGGCCCGACGGGCCGTGGAGAACGTCACGCTCAAGGCGAAGTCCTACACCCAGACCGGCCCGCAGGGGCAGATCTCCGCCGTCCGCCTGGGGCTGCGGACCTCGCTGGACGGCACCCGGCGGGTCCTGGAGAGCGCTGTCGGCCAGGACGGCCAGCTCGGCGAGGCGCTCGCGCTGCTGGGCCGGCTGGACGCCCACGCGGCGGAGCTGGACGGCGAGCTGCGGATGCTGGAGCGCGAACCGGACGCCGGGCGGGTCGCGGCGAAGCTGCCCGAGCTGCGGGAGCGGGCGGAGCGGATCACGCACTCGGCGGAGACCATGCGGTGGGCGGCGCAGGACCGGATGCACCGGTTCGCGGCCGACGAGCTGGGGCGGCTGAGCCGGGAGTGCGAGGACGAGGCGGGGGCGCTGCGGCACTGGGACACCGGGCCGGGGGCTTCGGGTGCGGCTTCGGCTTCGGGTGGGTCCGGGGCTGGTGTTGGTGCGGCGGGTGCGGGTGCGGGTGAGGGTGAGGGTGCGGCGCGGGAGGCCGGTGGCGCCCGGCGCGGGCTCACGGACGGGCGGGGCGGCCGGCCCAGCGCCGAGGAGCTCCTCGGCCTCACCGACCCGGTGACCAAGCTGGCGCAGCGGCTGCGGAAGCCGACCACCGGCCCCTCGGCCGGCTGAGCGGCCTCCGGAAGCTGCCGACCGGCCCGAGCTGGGAGTAACCTCCGCCTCATGCCCGCCGACCTCGCACTTGTCACCGACTCCACTGCCTACCTGCCCCAGCAGGCCGTCGACCGGCACCGGATCTCCATCGTCCCGCTGAGCGTCGCGGTCGGCGACGAGGTACGCGCGGAGGGCGTCGAGATCTCCCCGAAGGACGTGGCCGAGGCGCTGCGCGGCAAGCACCGGGTGACCACCTCGCGGCCCAACCCCGAGGCCTTCGCCGCCGCCTACCGGGCGGCGGCCGAGAGCGGCGCGCGCGGCATCGTCTCGGTCCACATCTCCGGCGAGCTGTCCGGGACGGTGGCGGCCGCCCGGCTGGCGGCCGCCGAGTCGCCCGTCCCGGTACGGGTGGTGGACAGCCGGCTGGTCGGCATGGCGCTCGGGTACGGGGTGCTGGCGGCGGCCGAGGCGATCGAGGCCGGGCAGGAGCTCGACGAGGCGGCGGCGGCCGTCGTGCGCCGGACCGCCGGGACCAGCGGATTCTTCTACGTCGACACCCTGGAGTACCTGCGCCGGGGCGGGCGGATCGGCGCCGCGCGGGCACTGCTGGGCTCGGCGCTGGCGGTGAAGCCGCTGCTGCACCTGGCCGGGGGGCGGATCGAGCCGCTGGAGAAGGTGCGCACGGCGTCCCGGGCGATCGCCCGGCTGGAGGAGATCGCGGTCGAGCGGGCGGGGGAGCGGGAGGTCGACATCGCCGTCCACCACCTGGCGGCGGAGGACCGGGCCGAGCCGCTGGCGGAGCGGCTGCGGGGGCGGATTCCGGGGCTGCGCGAACTGTACGTGGCCGAGGTGGGCGCGGTGATCGGCGCGCACGTCGGGCCGGGGCTGCTGGCGGTGGTGGTCTCGCCCCGGTGAGGTCTGCCGGGGCCGTCGGCCGGATCGGGCTGCCGGGCGGGAGCGGCGGACCGGACTTCGGGCGGTAGCTGCGGACCGGACTTCGGGCGGCACGGGGCGGCCGCAGTGGCCCGAATGTCAACGTCGGACGGCCCGCCTCACTCCTGAGGGTGTGCTCGGTTGTCCACAACCCCCGGGTTTTCCACAGGATTTCCGTAAAATCCGCGCGCTGCTCGGGCGGTTCCTACCGTGCTCCGCATGACGAACCTGCGCATCGGCGCACGCAAGCGCCACGAGATCCGTCGGGCCAACGAGACCGCCCGTCTGCGGATGGCGGCCCTGTTGCCGGGGGCGGCCGACCTGCCGGACACCGAGCCCTCGGTGTACACGGCGTCGTCCCCGCCGGGGCGGGGCGACGGCGGTCCGCACGGCGGTCCTTCCGAGGGTCCGTTCGACGGCGCGTCCGAGGGTGTGTCGGGCGGGCCGTCCGACGGTGGCGTTGCCAAGGGCGTGCCGTCGGACCCCGCGTCCGAGGGTGGTGAGTTGGGACCCTCGGACCCGGCGGTGGGTGCGGTGCCGCCGGGTCCGCTGATGCCGCCGTTGCTGCCGTCGGGGCATCCGTTGACGCTCGAACGCCGGGCGGCGGTCGGCCTGCTCGTCCTCCTGCTGCTCGCCCTCGGCTACGGCGTCCAGCACTTCTGGCTCGCGCGGCCGCAACCGGTCGAGGTACCGACGGTCGCCGTCGGCCCGGTGGCGCCGACCGGGAGCCCGGGCACGGGCCTGCCAGGCGAGGGGCCCGGGCCCCCTGGAGGCGACACCGGGGGCGGGGCTCCCGCCGTTGTGGTGGTCGACATCGGTGGCCGGGTCGCCGCCCCGGGCGTCCACACCCTGCCGAACGGCTCCAGGGTGGCGGACGCGCTGCGGGTGGCGGGCGGACCGCTGCCGGGGACGGACACCAGGAACCTCAACCTGGCCCGCGTCCTGGCGGACGGCGAACAGATCCTCGTCGGCGAGCCGAGCCCCCAGCCGGCCGCAGGAGCGGGCCCGGGACCGCCTCCGGCCGGGCCGTCGAAGCAGCCGGTCAGCCTGAACCGCGCGACGCTCGAACAGCTCGACACGCTCCCCGGCGTCGGCCCGACCCTCGCCCAGCGCATCATCGCCTTCCGCGCCTCCCACGGCGGCGCGTTCCGTTCACTCGACCAACTCCGTCAGGTGAGCGGCGTGGGCGAGCGCACCTACGCGGAACTCCGGCCGTTGCTCACCCTCTGACGGGCCGTTCGCCACCGTCGTGCGGCAGGTTCCCGTGTCCGTCCCGCGGCTCCCTCGCTCCTTTCGTCTCTACCGCTCTCCTCTCTGCGTCTCTGCGTCCTTTTCGCTCCACTCCTCTCCGTTCCGCCGAAAGGAGGTGCCGTCATCGCCACCGTTCTCGCCCCCACCCCCGACACGGAGCCGGCCACCGGCCCCTCCACCGGACCACGGCCGGGTGACCTTCGACTGCTGCTGCCCGCCGGGGCCGCCTGGGCGGTGACCGCCTGGGTGCTCGGGCCGGGGTCCGGCCACGGCGCGGTCCTCGCGGTGGCAGCCGGTGCGGCGGCGTTCCTCGGGCTGCTCCTCCTCGTCCTCGGGATCCGGGCGTTCACCGGTCCGACCCGGGGCCGCTCCGTCGCCGTGACCGCGTCGGTCGTCCTCCTCACGGCGGCCGCCGC
>NZ_JZWY01000889.1:0-2309 GCF_000966955.1 Streptomyces sp. NRRL S-495 | reverse complement strand
CCTCCCGGCGGCCGCCGCTGCGGCCGCCACCCTCCTGCACACCGCCGATCTGCGCCGTGGGCCGCTGCCCGAACTGGTCCGGACCGGTGGCCCGGCCCCGGAGGTGGGCGTCGACCTCACCGTCACCGGGGATCCGAGGGTTCGGGTCTCCCGCGGCGGAGGGTCCGGTGCCGGGCAGAGCCTGCTCACCGTGGAGGCGGTCGTGGACCGCGTCACCGTCCCGGACGGCCTTCTGCGGGGCGAGCCGGGCCCGCGCACCGTCCGGACCCGCACGCCCGTCACCGTCCTGGTGCGCGGCGAGGACGTGGCTGCCTGGGAGCCCCTGCTGCCGTCGGCCCGGCTGGCGGCCGAGGTGACCGTCCGGCCACCGGGGGAGGGCGATCACGAGTCGGCGGCACTGCTGATCGCGCACGGCGAGCCTTGCGCGTCGGCGCCGCCGAGCCTCCCGCAGCGGATCGCCGGACGGCTCCGGGCGGGCCTGCGCTCGGCCACCGACGGCCTGCCGCCGGACGAGCGCGGACTGCTCCCGGGCCTCGTCGTGGGCGACACCTCCCGGCTGCCGGACGACCTCCGGGAGGCGTTCCGGGACACCGACCTGGCCCACCTGGTGGCGGTCAGCGGGGCCAACCTCGCGATCGTGCTGGGGGTGCTGCTCGGCGCCCCGGGGCGTGCCGGAACCGCCGAGCGACGCGGACTCGCCGCCCTGCTCGGGATCCCGCTGCGGACCACGGCGCTGGTGGGGGCGGGCGTGACACTGGCCTTCGTCACGATCTGCCGCCCCGAGCCCAGTGTGCTCAGAGCGGCGGGAACCGGGCTGATCGGACTGCTGGCGCTGGCCACCGGCCGTCCGCGCCGGGCGGTGCCGGCGCTGGCCGGTACGGCGCTGCTGTTGATCCTCCTCGACCCGTATCTGGCACGTTCCTTCGGCTTCTTGCTGTCGGTGCTCGCCACGGCCGGGCTGCTGGTGCTCGGTCCGCGTTGGGCGGACGCCCTCCGGGCGCGGGGCTGGCCGCGGCCCCTTGCGGGCGCGGTCGGTGCGACGGCCGCGGCCCAGGCGCTCTGCGCGCCGGTGACGGTGCTCCTCTCCGGACACGTCAGCCTCGTCGGAATCCCGTGCAATCTGCTGGCCGAGCTGGCGGTGGCCCCGGCGACCCTGCTCGGCTTCGCGGTCCTGATCGCCGACCCGGTCTCTCCGGCGCTGGCACGGATCCTCGCCGAGCCCGCCGCGGTGCCGACCGGCTGGCTGGCCTCGGTGGCCAGGCACGGCGCCGAACTACCGGGTGGCCGGCTGTCCTGGCCGGGCGGGTGGTTCGGCGCGGTGAGCCTCGCCGTCGGCACGGCCGCACTGTGCTGGACGATTCCGTTGCTGCTGCCCGGGCGTTCCGCCGGGGCCCGTCGATGGCGCTCCCCACGCGGCTGGATCCGCCCGGTGGTGACGGGTGCCCTGCTGCTGGTCCTGCTGACCGTGCTGCTGCGGCCGCCGCCGCTGGCCCGGATCGCGACCGGCTGGCCGCCGCCCGACTGGCGGCTGGTCATGTGCGACGTGGGGCAGGGCGACATGGTGGTGCTGCCGGTGCCGCCCGAGGGCGGGGGGCCGCCGGACAGCGCGGTGGTGGTGGACGCGGGGCCGGATCCGCGGGAGGCCGACCGCTGTCTGCGTGACCTCGGGATCGAGCGGGTGCCGCTCTTCCTGGCGACGCATTTCCACGCGGATCACGTCGAGGGGCTGCCGGGGGTGCTGCGCGGCCGGAGGGTCGGGGCGGTGCAGGGCACGGCGGTGGACGATCCGCCGGGCGAGGCCGCCCGGGTGGCGGACTGGGCGGCGCGGGCCGGGGTCCCGCTGGTGCGGGCGGCCCCTGGTGAGCGGCGGTGGGCGGGGCCGGGGGTCTCGTGGGAGGTGCTGTGGCCGGACGGAGAGGAGTCCGCGGTGGTGTCAGGTCCGAACAACGCGAGTGTCGTGCTGCGGGTGGCGGTGGCGGGAGGTCTGCGGTTCGCCCTGTTGGGCGACCTGGAGCCGCCGGCCCAGGAAGCGTTGCTGAGCCGGCTGAGGGCGGCCGGGAAGGAGAACGAGGTGGACGTGCTGAAGGTGGCGCATCATGGCTCGGCCTATCAGGACTGGGCGCTGACCGCGGCGTTGAGCCCCCGGCTGGCTCTGATCTCCTGCGGGGAGGGCAACCCGTACGGCCATCCGTCGCCGCGGACGGTGGACCGGCTGAGGGCTCTGGGTGCCACGGTGCTGCGTACGGACCGGGTGGGCGACATCGCGGTGACCGGTGCCGGTCCGGGTGACCTCGGCGCCTCCGTCCACC
>NZ_JZWY01000888.1:0-9610 GCF_000966955.1 Streptomyces sp. NRRL S-495 | reverse complement strand
GGTCCTGGGAGTGCCGGCGGTCGGCGTCGAGGACGACTTCTTCGCCCTCGGCGGCCACTCCCTGCTGGTCGTCCGGCTCGCCGGGCGGATCCGGGCCGTGCTCGGCCTGGAGGTCGGCATCGGCACCCTGTTCCAGGCGCCGACCGTCGCCGCGCTCGACACCGCGCTGTCCGCGGACACCCCCGGCGCCGACGCGCTCGACGTCCTGCTGCCGCTGCGGCCCACCGCCCCCGGCCGCCGCAACCCGCTCTTCGCCGTCCACCCGGCCGGCGGCCTCAGCTGGTGCTACACCGGACTGATCCGCAACATCCCGGCGGACGTGCCGATCTACGGCCTCCAGGCGCAGGGCGTCGGCGCCGCCACCGCCGGCGAGCCGCTGCCCGCCACCATGGAGGACCTCGCCGCGCACTACGTCGACCGGCTCCGCGAGGTCCAGCCCGAGGGCCCCTACCGGCTGCTCGGCTGGTCCACCGGCGGCATCATCGCCCACGCCATGGCCGCCCGGCTGGAGGAACTCGGCTGCGTCGTCGAACTGCTGGCCGTCCTCGACGCCTACCCGGCCGAGGGCTTCCGCGACCTGCCGGTGCCGGACCAGGCCGAGGCCCTGGAGGCGCTGCTCACCATGGGCGGCTTCGGCCCCGAGGACCTCGAGGGCCGGCCGCTGGAACTCGCCCACGTCACCGAGGTGCTGCGCCGCGAGGGCAGCCCGCTGGCCGGTCTCGACGACGCCACCGTCGAGGCGCTGAACCGGATCTACCTGCACATCAACCACCTGGTGCGCGAGTACGACCACTGCCGCCTCACGGGCGACGTGCTGTTCTTCCGCGCCGTCGTCGACACCATCGACGACACCCTGGTGCCCGAGCTGTGGACCCCGTACGTGGCCGGGCGGATCGACAACACCGAGGTCGCCTGCTCGCACAAGGACATGACGCTGCCGGAGCCGATCGCGCACATCGCGGGCGTCGTCGCCGAGCACCTCACCGCCCTCGACTCCGGCCGCTGAACCCGCCCCGTCCGAACCTGCCCGAACCTGTCTGAACCTGCCCGACCACGCCCGAACCTGTCCGAACCCACAGGAGAACCCACCCCATGAGTGACGCCCCCGCCAACCCCTTCGACGGCGACGGCGAGTTCCTCGCGCTCGTCAACGACCAGGGCCAGCACTCGCTCTGGCCGGCCTTCGCCGCCGTCCCGGCCGGCTGGACCGTCGCCCACGGGCCGTGCGAGCGCGCCGCCGCGCTGGACTGGATCACCGCCCACTGGACCGAGCTGAGCCCGGCCCGATGACCGACACGGACGCCAAGCCCGGCCCCGGTCCCGGCACCCCCGCCGGGGCCGGGGCCGGCGCCCCGGCCCGTCCCCTGTTCGCGGGACGCCTCGCCGTGGTGCTCGTGTACACGGCCGCGATGTGCATGAACGGCCTGGACTCGACGATCGTCAACCCGGCCCTGTTCACCATCGCCGGTGACTTCGGCCGCCCGGTCTCCGCCGCCAACGCCGTGGAGACCGCCTTCCTGGTCGGCCTCGCCGTCGGCCTCCCGGCGGCCGGCTGGCTCGGCGACCGGTTCGGCGTCCGGCGGGTCTTCCTCGGCTCGCTCGCGGTGTTCACCCTGGCCAGCGCCCTGTGCGCGGCCGCCCCCGGCCTCGGCGCGCTCACCGCCGCCCGGGCCGCCCAGGGCGTGGCCGGCGGCCTGCTCACCCCGGTCGGCATGACGCTGCTGTTCCGGGCCTTCGAGCCGCACGAGCGGGCCGGCCTCGGCAAGGTGCTGATCGTGCCGACGGCCCTGATGCCCGCCCTCGGCCCGCCGCTCGGCGGCTTCCTGACCGAACACCTCTCCTGGCACTGGCTGTTCCTGGTCAATGTGCCGATCGGCGTGGCAGCCGTGCTGACCGGCGTGTTCGCCCTGCGCGACCAGGAGGAGCCGCCGGCCGGGCGCTTCGACACCACCGGCTTCCTGCTCGCCACCCCGGGCCTGGGCCTGCTCACCTACGCGCTCGGCTTCGGCCCCGCGCACGGCTGGACCTCCCCGGCGGTCGGCCTGTCCGGGGTCCTCGGCGTGGTGCTGCTCGTCCTCGCGGTCCGGCACCAACTGCGGGCCGAGGAGCCGCTGGTGGACCTGCGGCTGCTCGCCGACCGGACCTTCGGCGCGGCCAGCGGGCTGGCCCTGCTGACCGCCGCCGGACTGATGGGCGCGCTGTTCGCCTTCCCGCTGCTCTACCAGGCGGCGCTCGGCGCCTCGGCGCTGGACGCGGGCCTGAGCGTGTTCCCGGAGGCGATCGGCCTGATGGCCGCCTCCCAGGTGGTCGACCGGCTGCTGCCGAGGCTCGGCCCGCGCCGGCTCGCGCTGCCGGCCCTGCTGCTCGCGGCGCTGGTGCTGGCCGCCCTCGCCCTGCCGGGCGTCGGCGGGAACGCCTGGGCCGTCCGGGCGCTGATGTTCGGCGTCGGCCTGATCCTGGGCACCGCCGTGCTGACGGTGCAGATCGCGGGCTTCGCGGACGTGCCGGGGCCCGCCATGGGCCGGGCGATGGGCCTGTTCACCATCGTCCGCACGCTCGGCGGCGCGTTCGGCATCGCCGGCGCCGCGGCGCTGATCGGCGCGCTGGCCGAGGACGGCACGCACAGCGCCGAACCCGGGCCCTACCGGGTGGCGCTGGTGGCCACGGCGGGCGCGGTCGCCCTCGGCGCCCTGGTCGCGGCCCGGCTGCCGAAGGAGGCCCCGGGGCCGCCGCCGATGGACTGAGCGACTCGTGGCACCTGCAGGACGGCACCCCACGCCCCGGGGTGCCGTCCTGCGGTCGTCAGCAGCGGTGTGCGGCCGGGTTCAGAACTCCTTGACCAGCCGCCGGTGCCCGCTGCCCCACCGGTACCCGAGGGCGGCGTTCACCGCGACCATCGGCACATTGCCGGCCTCGACCTCGGTGTGTGCCGTCCGCACACCGTGCCCGAGCAGGTACCGCGCCGCGTGCAGCTTGAGCGCCCGGGCGAGCCCGCGGCCGCGCCAGGCCCGCAGCACCGCCGTGTAGTGGACGCGGCAGGCCAGCGGGTCGTTCGTCCCGTGCACGACGGTGGCGCCGACGATCCGCCCGCTGCACTCGGCGGTGAACACCCAGTCGGGGCGGGCGCCGGGACCGGCCAGGACCTCGGTCCGCCAGTCGTCGAACTCCGGCAGGGCATCGGCGAATCCGGGGTTGTCGCGGAGGGTCTCGCGGTAGAGGTGGTGGAGCTGGCGCTCGGACTCGGGCGCGAGGGTGGTGGCGAGGGTGTCCAGGTACAGGCCGGGCGGCGGCTGCGGGGCGGGCAGGTGCGGGCCCAACGGGGCGCTCGCGGAACGGACATGGGCGTCCACCCGGTAGCCGCGGCCGAGCAGCAGCCCGGTCAGGTCGGCCGTCGGGTCCCGCCCCGCGGTCGCCGACCCGTCGTGCCCGTCCGGGAGTTCGCCGAGCAGTCGTCCGGCTCCGGCCTCGCGGCCCCAGCGCTCCAGCCCGTCGTAGAGCGGCAGCAGCCAGGCCGGGGCACGCCCCGGCGCGCTGATGACGAGCGAGGCGAGGTCGCCGGGGAGTGTCCAGGGGGCGCGCCAGGCGGTGGCGTACCCGAGCAGGTCCCCGGTGGGCCCGGGCTGGACCAGCCGGACCCGGCCGTGCCCGGTGAGCCGCCCCCGCCGGTCGGTGCTCAGCCGGTCCTCGCTCGGCAACACCGCGTCCCGGCCGCGCAGTTCGGCGGCCGTGACGGGCGGCTCGACCCCGTCGGCGGAGAGCAGCTCCGCCAGCGCGGGGTAGTCGGTGTCGGGCCGGAACGCGCGGATCACCCGCGGCCGCCGGACAGAATCGAATGCGTCACATGTGACACGGTACTGGGCCGTGCGGCGTCCCGCCCGGGGTTTCCCCGGCCCACCCGGGCGGTCACCCGTCCCGGACTTCGCCCCGGACTTCGCCCCGGACTTCGCGCCGGGGTCCGCGCCGGGTCACCCGACGGGGTGGCGAATGCCGGATTCCCCGGCGGGTGGGTGCGGGTGGGCGGTACGGTGCCCGCATGACCGTGCTCGTCCGCCGTCGTCACATCGACTTCGGCCGCATCCACTCCACCGGCTGTCCGGTCACCTTCTGATCGATCGATCGATCCCCGGCCCGTCGGGCCGCGCCGCCGCGTAGGACGGCGCCGCGCCGCACGGCCGTCGTTCTCCGCCGCCGCGCACGGTCCGCCGCCTCCGGGCGGGCCGGTCCGCGCCCGTGCGGCGCCGTCCCGGGCGCGCCGGTCGACCCCTGCACACCGCCAGGCGTCCCCGCGTCCCGGACGACCACGATCCGACCGCACCGAAGGGACGTCCGTCCGCCATGACCGACACCGCCACCGACCACTACCTGCGCAACAACTCCGACTACGCCGCGGCCTTCGAGGGTCCGCTGCCGCTCCCGCCGGCCCGCCGCACGGCCGTCCTGGCCTGCATGGACGCCAGGCTGAACGTCTACGGCGCGCTCGGCCTCGCCGAGGGCGACTCGCACGTGATCCGCAACGCCGGCGGCGTCGCCACGGACGACGCCATCCGTTCGCTGGCGATCAGCCAGCGGCTGCTCGGGACGGAGGAGATCATCCTCGTCCACCACACCGACTGCGGGATGCTCACCTTCGGCGACGACGCCTTCCGCGAGGAGATCCGGAAGGAGACCGGGGTCAAGCCGCCGTGGGCGGCGGAGGCCTTCTCCGACCTGGAGACCGACGTCCGGCAGTCGGCCGCGCGGATCCGGACCAGCCCCTTCCTCCCGCACACCCGGTCCGTGCGCGGCTTCGTGTTCGACGTCGCGACCGGGGTCCTCACGGAGGTCGAGCTCTGAGCGCGGGGGTGGTGGGTGCGGCCTCCGCACCCACCACCCCCGCGTCCGGGCGGGCGTCAGCCGCGGTGCCCCAGCAGGTGGACCAGGCCGTCGGCGAGGCCCCCGCGCCAGCAGGCGTAGTCGTGCCCGCCGTTGAACTCGCGGTAGGCGAGGTCGTAGCCCCGGTCGAGCAGCACGTCGCGCAGGTTGCGGTTCTGGGGGAGCAGCAGCCACTCCTGGAGGCCGGCCTCCACCCAGAAGCGGGCGTTGCGCCGCTCGGCGGCGGCGAACTGGCGGGTGAGCCACTCGCTGCCGTCGTTGAGCTCGGTGGGGTCGGGCCACCAGAAGGAGCCGGACTGGGAGAGCGCGTTGCCGAACCGGGCCGGCCGGTGAAAGGCGGCGAAGGCGGCGGTCAGCCCACCCGCGCTCTGGCCGGCGATCACCGTGCGGGCCGGGTCGGCGGTGGCCCGGTACTCGGCGCCGGCCCAGGGCAGCACCCGGTCGGCCAGCAGGTCGACGAAGTCGGGGTTGCAGCTGAGGTCGTCCGGCCGGGTCCGGGGCGGGGTGTGGACGAGCAGTGCGACCGTCGGCGGGATCAGCCCCTCGGCCGTGAGGTTGTCCAGGGTGTCGCCGACCGACAGCTGTCCGCCCCACACATCGCCGTCCAGCAGGACCAGTACCGGGTAGGGGCCGCCGTCCGTGCGGTGCCCGGCGGGCAAGTGGACGTCGATCGTCCGCCCGGCCGCCTCGGCGCGCACGGTGCGCCCGCGCGGCACCTCCGGGCGGCGTTCGGCGTACGGCTGGGCGAGCGCCTCGGGCAGGGCGAGCACCGAGGAGGGGTGGCGCCCGTCGCGGCCGGGCAGCCGAGGGCCCCGGTCGAGCGGGTCGGGGCGGGCGTCGTCCAGGACCTTCAGCCAGTCCGCCCGCCGGGTGCCGGGGACGGCTCCGCGCACCGGGTACAGCTGGTAGGAGGCCCGGTGGTCGGCGCGCAGCCGGTAGGTGCGCGACCAGCCGCCGGCCCGGCGCTCCATCAGGTGCGGGGCGAGGTCGCCGGCGTGCCGGTCCTTGTCGGTGACGGTGTGGACAAGCACGAGCACGCCGTCGTAGGGCTCCTCGCCCGGCTGGTCGCGCAGCACGAAGGTCACCTGCCGGTAGGCCGGGTCCTCGGGGTCGGGGTCGACCAGCGGGGCGCCCTCGGCGGCCACCCGGGCCCAGAACGCGTCGTCGGTGACGGGCTGTTCGCTCCGGGCCGGGAGGCCGAGCGGTCCGCTCTGCGCCGGGAGGCCGGGCTGTTCATCCTGTGCTGCCGGGCCGGGCTGTTCATTCTGCACTGCGAGAACTCCTCGATGATCAGGCGGGGTTGCCCTTGCGGCCGAGCAACACCCAGAGCAGGAACGGGCCGCCGAGCACGGTGGTGACGATGCCGACCGGGATCTCCACACCGGAGATCAGTACCCGGCCGAGGGTGTCGGCGAGCACGATCAGCACCGCGCCGACCAGGGCCGAGCCGAGCACCGGGACGCGGGACGGCCCGGCCAGCCGGCCGGCGACCACCGGTGCGGCCAGCGCGACGAAGCCGACCGGTCCGCAGATCCCGACGGCGAGTCCGGCGAGGGCCACGGCCAGCAGCAGACAGGCGAGCCGGACCCGGCCGGGGTCGACGCCGAGCGAGGAGGCCACATTGTCGTCGAAGCGCAGCACCGCCAGCCGGCGGGCCACCACCAGGGCGATCGGCACCAGGACGGCGAGGCCGATCAGCACCGGAGTGGCGACCTCGTAGTCCCGCCCGTTGAGGCTGCCGGAGGTCCAGACGTAGAGCGAGGAGGCGGAGCTGAGCGAGCGCCGGGCCATCGCGACCTGGATGATCGCGGAGGCGAGCGCCGACATGGCGAGGCCGACGACGAGCACCCGGTAGCCGCGGGCGCCGAGGCCGCCGGAGACGGCGGTGACCACGGCGACGGCGACCAGCGCGCCGATCGGTCCGGCCCACCAGGCGCCGAACGCGCCGGTGGCGGTGACGGAGATCAGCACGGCGGCGGTGGCGCCGTCGTTGACGCCGAGCAGTTCGGGGGTGGCGAGCCGGTTGCGGGCCAGTGTCTGGGTGAGGCAGCCGGCCAGGCCGAGCGCGGCGCCGGCGGCCAGGCCCGCGACGATCCGGCCGAGCCGGAACTTCTGCACCAGCAGGACGTCGAGGCGGTCGCCGTAGCCGAAGACGGCCCGGAAGGTGGAGCCGAGGTCGAGTTCGCTCTGACCGGCGTGCGCGGAGACCACCACGGCGGCGAGCAGCGCGGCGGCGAGGCCGAGCGCGGCCAGCGCCGAGCGCCGCGGGAGCAGGACGGAGAGCGCGCCGCGCCGGATCACCACGTCCGGCCTGGGCGGCTTCTCCTCCGGGTGGCCGTGCCGGCCGGAGGACTCGGCGGGAGCGGTGTCGGTCAGGCCGAGCGCGGCGTTCTTCCTGGACCGCACGATGGCGATCAGCGTGGGCGCGCCGATCAGCGCGACGATCACCGAGACCGGGGCCTCGAAGGGGCGGGCGACCACCCGGGCGAGCACGTCCGCCCCGGTCAGCACGGCGGCGCCGACGAGCCCGGCGAGCAGGGTGAGCCGGCCGACCCGGGGGCCGGCCGCGGCCCGCGCCAGGAAGCCGGCGAGCAGGCCGAGGAAGGAGATCGGACCGGCCAGGGCGACGGCGGAGGCGGTGAGCAGGGTGACGGCGAGCGCGACGGCGGCGCGGGTGGCGCCGGGGCGGTGGCCGAGGCCGCGGGCGAGGTCGTCGCCGAGCGCGAGCGCGGACAACGGCCGGGTGGTGAGCAGGGCGACCACGAAGCCGACCCCGAGCACCGGGGCGAGCTGGCCCAGGGTGGTCCAGCCCTCCACGCCGGCCAGCGAGCCGAGCACCCAGACCCGGTAGCGGTCGTACGCCTCGGGGGAGTTGACGATCAGTACGCCGGTGAGGCCGCCGAAGGTGGCGCCGACGGCGGAGCCGCCGAGGACGAGCCTCATGGGGGAGCCGCCGCCCCGGCTGCCGGCGATCGCCAGCACGAGTCCGCTGGCCAGGACGGCGCCGCCGAAGGCGAAGGCGAGGTAGCCGTAGGAGGTCTGGACGCCGAGCACGGCGATGCCGAGGACGACGCCGAGCGAGGCGCCGGCGTTGACGCCGAGCAGGCCGGTCTCGGCGAGCGGATTGCGGGTGACGGACTGGAGTTGGGCGCCGGCCACCCCGAGCGCGGCGCCGACCAGCAGGGCGGTCAGGGTGCGGGGGAGGCGCAGGTCGCCGACGACCAGGGCGAGATGACTGTCGGCGCGGGCGCCGTCGGTGTCGAGCAGGTAGTCCAGCACGCGGCCGGGGCCGACCTCGCCGGCGCCGACGGAGAGCGAGAGCGCCGTCAGCGCGAGCAGCGCGGCGAGGATGCCGCCGAGGGTGATCCAGGCGGTGCGGCGGGACCGGTCGGCCGTCGGCGGTGCGGGGGCGGAGGGTTCCGCGCCGGCCGCTTCGACGGCACCCACTTGCGACAATGTCATAAGGTAAGGCTAACCTAATGGTCAGCGCGGTCGGACAGGTGTCCGACCCGGGGTGGCATCCGTCGGGATCGTCCTGGTCCGGATCGTCCCGGTTCGTGTCACCGCGTCGTCGCACCCGCCGCTGCACCGCCGCCGTACCGCCGCATTCCGCACCGTCGTCCGTACCGCCCGTACGCAACACCCCTGCCCGGAGGCATCCATGTCGACCCCCCAGAGCCCGCTGCACCTCGCCCGCCGTCGCGCGGTCCAGGCGGTGGCCGCCACCGGGGCGGCCACGCTCCTGCTCGTCGGCTGCGGCTCGTCGGGCTCCTCCGACAAGGGGTCCTCCGGCAAGGGCTCCCCGTCCGCCGCCGCCACGACCGCCGCCGCGGCGGGCAGCCCGGCCGCCGACGCGGCCGGTGGCAAGCGGACCGTCAAGGACGCCACCGGTACGGCCGTCGAGATCCCCGCCGAGCCCAAGCGCATCGTCACCCTCACCCAGGAGGACCTCGACGCGGTGCTCGCCCTCGGCCTCAAGCCGGCCGGCATCACCAACGGCCAGGGCCTCAACGAGCCGCCGGCGTACCTGAAGGACAAGGTCCAGGGCATCCCGGTGGTCGGCAACCTGCTCCAGCCCGTCATGGACAAGGTGATCGCCGCCAAGCCCGACCTCATCCTGGCCGGCGACATGCAGGACCAGCAGGTCCTCAAGCAGCTGCGCGAGATCACCCCCGCCACCCTGGTCACCATGGCGCCGACCGACGACTGGAAGCTCTCCTTCCGCGGCATCGGAAACGCCCTCAACAAGCTGGACCAGGCCAACAAGGTCATCGCCGACTACGACGCGAAGGCGGTCAAGGCCGGCGGCGAGCTGGGCGCCAACAAGGGCGCGGCCGTCTCCATCGTCCGCTGGAACCCGACCGGCCCGAGCTGGATGGAGAAGAAGCAGTTCGCCAGCGGGGTCGCCCTCGACATGGGCCTGACCCGCCCGAAGACCCAGGACAAGGACGGCAACGCGCACACCCCGGCGCTGAGCCTGGAGAAGATCAACGAGATCGACGGCGACTGGCTGTTCCTGTCGACCCTCACCGACGACGGCAAGGCCGCGCTGAAGGACGTCCAGTCCAAGCCCGCCTACCAGGAGCTCGGCGCGGTGAAGAACAACCACACCGTGACCGTGGACGGTTCGGTCTGGTCGACCCGCGGCGGCCCGCTCGCCGCGGACGTCGTGATCGGCGACATCGGCAAGGCGCTCGCCGCCAAGTGACCCGCCGACGGCGGGCGCCCTCCTCACCGG